>DASTHJ010000038.1:0-5773 GCA_035718265.1 Steroidobacteraceae bacterium
CAACAAGCAGGACTTCCGCGACCTGATGCACGAGCCGCTGCTGCGCTGGGTGGACGAGCAGCAGGCGCTCAAGGTGATCCAGAACAAGGGGCAGTGGCTCGACGTGCGCCTGCCCTCCGAGTTCCAGAATCTCGCGATCGAGAACTCGATCAACATCCCGCTGTACTTCGTGCGCCTGAAGCTGAACGCGCTGGATCGCAAGACGCCCTACGTCGTGGTGTGTGACACGGGCCGGCGCTCATCCGCCGCGGCGTTCATCCTGTCGGAGCGCGGCTTCGACGCCTACGTGCTGAAAGGCGGCATCACCACCTCGTCGCTGCCGATGCGGAGACCGGGCTGAGCCTGCTCGCACGCCTGGCGCGGCGCGGCATCCCCGGCACCGCGCTGCTGATCCTTCCGGTACTCGCAGCCAACGCGGCCGATCCGCAACCCGCAGACGCGCCGATCGACGAGTCCGGCCTCGAAGTGGTGCTGGTGGTCGGCGAGCAACCGGGACCCGGCCTGTGGAAAGTCTCCTCGGGCGCGAGCCCGTCATGTGGATTTCCGGCGAGATCTCGCCGTATCCCCGCAAGGTGAGCCGCAATGACCGGGCGGCGGGCCCGGCACTACATCGTGTGCGTGGCCTTGTCGCCCGCCAGCGCGCCGGCGAGATAAGTCTCGATCTTCTTCTGCGTCTGGCCGCGATCCTGGTCGGAGAACTGCACGCCGATGCCGGCGGTGCGCTTGCCCTGCGCGCCCTTGGGCGTCAGCCAGATCACGCGCCCGGCGACCGGCAGCTTCTCGTCCTCGCCCATCAGGTTCAGCAGCATGAACACCTCGTCGCCGAGGCGGTAGTTGCTGTTGGTCGGGATGAACAGGCCGCCGTTCTTCACGAACGGCATGTACGCCAGGTACAGCGCGCTCTTGTCCTTGATGGTCAGCGTCAACAGGCCCGGCTTGTTCGCGCCCGTGCGGCCGGTGCGTCCCTCGCTCATGCCATGTCCCTCATGGACGGGCCCAGCGCCACAGCAGCGTTTCGATCGCCATGGTCTTGTTGATGGAAGTGAGGGCCAGCCTGCGCATGTCGCGAATCGCGTCCGAGAGTTCGAATAGGCGACATATATTCGATGGCCGGCCCGCGGCTGACAAGTGAGTTACGTCGCGGATTCCCGCGTTTTCCAGAATCCGTTCTGTGACCCAGCTCTCAAGGCATGCCAGGCGCGTCGCGAGGTCGCCGCGCGCCCAGCGGTCCGCCACCGCCGGCGGCTGCAGTTTGCCGCTGCCGATCTCTTCCAGGGTCGCCGCCGTCTCGTTGCGCATCTGCGCGAGCGTCGCGGGATCCGCCTCGAGCAGGCCGAAGGGGCCCACGCCGGTGGCGGCCAGCGCCTCCTGCCAGGGGCCCGCGCCGCGCACCTCAGCGAGGTATGTGGCGGCCTGTTCGCGCGTCGGTCCGATCAGCCGGATGCGCGAACAGCGGCTGCGGATCGTCGGCAGCAGCCGCGAGGGCTGGCTCGTGACCAGCATCAGCAGGGTACGTGGTGGCGGCTCCTCGAGCGTCTTGAGCAGCGACTGCGCCGCGTGCGGATACAGCGCATCCGCGGGCGTGAGGATCGCGACCTTGTAACCCCGGCCATGCGCGGTCAGCGACATCTCGTCGATCAACGCACGCACCTGTTCGATGCGGATGTACTGCGAATCTTCCTCCGGTGACAGCCGCATGACGTCCGGGTGCTGGTCGGCGGCGATCCAGCGGCATTGCTGGCATTCGCCGCAGGGTGCGCGTGGCCGGTCCGTGCAATTGACGAATTGCGCGATCCAGCGCGCCAGCTCGAGCCCGCCGGCGCCACGATCCTCGTGCAGCAGCAGGCCGTGCGCCAGGCGGCCGGCGGCGAATGCCGCGGCGATTTCTCGTTGCGGGCGCTCGAACCAGGCGGGCTGGGCGACTTTCACGATGTCACCCCGGCGGGCAGGTCAAGAGCTGTCTCGAGCGCCGCGATGGCCGCCGCGCTCACCTGCTCCACGGGCTGAGTGGCATCGATGATGCGGAATCGCGCCGGCGCGGCGCGCGCCAGTTCCAGGTAGCGCGCGCGCACCCGGTCGAAGAACTGCGCCGACTCGACCTCGAAACGGTCCACCGCGCCGCGCCGTGCCTGCATGCGTTCCAACCCCACGCGCACCGGCACGTCGAGCAGCAGCGTGCAGTCCGGCATCAGGTCGCCGTGCACCGCCTGCGCGATGCGGTCGATGAGCGTGCGATCCACGCCGCGGCCCCCGCCCTGGTAGGCATGCGTGGCGTCGGTGAAGCGATCGCAAAGCACCCACTCGCCGCGCGCCAGCGCCGGACGGATCAGGTTGTCGACGTGCACCTGGCGCGCGCCGAACATCAACAAGGTCTCCGCCGTGGCGCTGATGTGTTCGTCGCCGCGGTCCAGCACCAGCGCGCGGATGCGTTCCGCGAGCTTGGTGCCGCCCGGCTCGCGCGTCGCATGCACGACGATGCCGCGCGCGCGCAGGGCCTGGGTGATGCGATCCGCCACGGTCGTCTTGCCGGCGCCCTCGATTCCCTCGAGCGTGATGAAGCGGGCAGGGGTCATCGGGAGCCGTTGCCTTTCAATCGTTGTCCTCTCAACCGTGCCAGGTAGCGCGCGACGGCGGCATTGTGCGCCTCGAGCGTCGCCGAGAACACGTGCGATCCGTCGCCCGCACCGGTGGCGACGAAGAAGATGTCGCCGGTTTCCATCGGGTGCGTCACCGCCTCGATCGCCTCGCGCGACGGCAGCGCGATCGGCGTCGGCGGCAGGCCGCCGCGCGTGTAGGTGTTGTAGGGCGTATCGGTGCGCAGGTCGCGCTCACGGATGTTGCCGTCATAGCTCGCGCCGATCCCGTAGATCACCGTCGGGTCGGTCTGCAGCCGCATGTTGCGGCGGAGACGCGTGACGAACACGCCGGCGATGCGCGGCCGCTCGCTCGCCAGTCCAGTCTCCTTCTCGACGATCGACGCGAGGATCAGCGCCTCGTAGGGATCCTTCAGCGGCAAGTTGGCGGCGCGCGAGGACCAGGCGGAATCGAGTGCCTCGGCCATCTTGCGATACGCCAGCGCATACAGGTCGCGGTCGGTGGTGCCGGCGGCGAACCGGTAGGTGTCGGGGAAGAATCGGCCCTCGGGATGTTCGCCGCGATGGCCGATGGCCTCCATGATGCCGGCGGCGTCGCGGTCGCGCAGCGTGATCCTGAGCTGCGGGTGTGCCTCGATCACGCGGCGCATGTCGGCGAATGTCCAGCCCTCGACCACGGTCAGGGTTTCGAGCACGACGCGGCCTTCCTCGAGCTGCCGCAGGATCTCCGCGGGACTGGCGCCCGCCGGGATGCTGTAGCGCCCGGTCTTGATG
This sequence comes from Steroidobacteraceae bacterium, assembly GCA_035718265.1. GTDB lineage: Bacteria > Pseudomonadota > Gammaproteobacteria > Steroidobacterales > Steroidobacteraceae > CADEED01. Next base: position 3,369 of record DASTHJ010000038.1, read on the forward strand.
GCGGGCGCGCCGCGCACGCGCAGCTGCAGCTCGACGGCGCGCCGCTCGGCCAGCGCACCCTTCTCGTCCAGCTCGGCGAGCACCGCGCGCACGCTCGCGCCGGGCTTCACCTCGAGCGCCACCGGCTCGCGGTTCGGACCGGCGGCCTGCATGACCTGGTTGGTGTGCTGCCAGTAGATAGCCGCCGCGGCCGCGGCCACGAACAGCAACGTCAGGACGGACAGCAGGGCCCTACGCATCGAGCGCCTCGATGGCATTGCGCAGGCGTTTGGCGATCAGGGTCATGCCGAAGACATGCTCGCGCACGCGCTGCACGGGCACAACTCCCAGCCGCGCATTGGTGATGAACATCTCATCGGCGCGGAGCACGTCCGGCAGCGTCAGTTGTTGTTCGCGTGCGCCGATGCCGAGGCGCGGCGCCTCGCGCAGCACGATCTGCCGCATGACGCCGGCCACGCCGACGCGATCGACCGGCGGCGTGAGGATCTCCCCGGCTTTCACGACGAACACGTTGCAGGAAATCCCCGACACCACTTTCTCACCCGCATCCAGCATCAACGCCTCGAAATGCGCACCAGCCGCGATCTCGCGCGCGGCCAGCACGTTTTCCAGCCGGTTGAGATGCTTGATTCCCGCAAGCGCCGAAAATTCCGGCAGGCGCAGGCTCGCCACGTCGAGCGCCGCGCCCTGCCCGAGCAGGGCGCCCGCCAGCGGCGGGGCGGCCCACAGCGACACGACGCGTCGCGCGCGAATCTCGCCGGCCGGCGCGTAGCCGCGCGCCGCACTGCCGCGTGTCACGATGATCTTGAGCATGGCGAGCGCGGGCGCCCGTGCCGCCGCGGCGGCGATCTCCGCGTCGAGTTCGGCCTGCGCCTCGAAGGGAATGCCGAGTCGCCGCAGGCCGCGCAGCAGGCGCGCGCGATGCGCCTCGAGGAAGCGCGCAATGCCGTTGCGCACGAGGATGGTTTCGAACACGCCGTCGCCATACTGCAGGCCGCGATCGTCGGCCGGCACCGCGGCGCCGGCGACGCCGTCCACCCAGCTGCCGAGCGCCCCGCTCATGTGGGCTCGAAGGCGCGCAGCAGGCCGAGTGCCTTGGCGCGGGTCTCTTCCAGCTCGCGCTCGGGCATCGAATCGGCCACGATGCCGGCGCCGGCGCGCAGCTCGACCTGCTCGCCGCGCAGCGTCAACGTGCGGATCAGGATGTTGAAATCCGCGTCGCCGTCGGTGCCGATCCAGCCCAGCGAACCGGTGTAGGCGCCGCGGCCCTCGCCTTCCAGCTCGGCAATGATCTGCATGCAGCGCACTTTGGGGCATCCGGTAATGGTGCCGCCGGGGAACAGCGCGCGCAGCGCGGTCACCGCGTTCGCGTCGGCGCGCAGCGTGCCGCGCACGTTGGAAACGATGTGATGCACGTGCGCATACGTTTCGGTCACCATGTACTCGTCCACGTGCACGCTGCCCGCTTCGCAGACCCGGCCGACATCGTTGCGCTCCAGGTCGATCAGCATCACGTGTTCGGCGCGCTCCTTGGGATGCGCGATCAGCTCGGCGGTGTCCCGCGCGTCCTGCAGGGCATCCCCGGTGCGCCGGCGCGTGCCGGCGATGGGGCGCGTCGAGATCGCGCGGCCTTCCACCTGCAACAGGCGTTCGGGCGACGATGACAGCAGCGTCATGCCGTCGAAATGCACCCGGGCCGCGAATGGCGCGGGATTGGCGCGGCGCAGCGCCGGGTACACCAGCTGCGCGTCTTGCTCCGAGCGCAACCGCAGGCGCCAGGGTCGCGACAGGTTCGCCTGGTAGATGTCGCCCGCGGCGATGTATTCCTGGGCGCGGCGCACGCGCTCGAGGAACCGCTCGGGCGGTTCCTCCGCCCAGCGATCCACGCGTGGATTGCCCACCGGCTCGACCGCGGGCTCGCGCGCCGCCTGCTCCAGCAACGCGACCAGGCGCGCGTGGGCGCGCGCATCGCCGTTCTGCGAGATGGCGAACGTGGCGCCGCTGCCATGCTCGTGCACGGCCAGGTGCTCGACACGCAGCGCGAACGCGGAGCAGGGATCCGCGGCCGCCGGCATGCGCAGCACCGGCTCGACTTCCTGCGCGAGCTCGTAGGAGAGATACACGAACCAGCCGCCGAAGAATGGCAGCGGCTTGGCGTCCTCGCGTGGCGTGCGCTCGCGCCGCCACCAGGCTTCGAGGTTGTCGAGGAAGCCGCCGGGTCGCAGCTCGTAGCCGCGCGCGGACACGCCTCCCTGCGCGTCGCGTACCAGTGCCGCGGACGGCTCGAAGGCCAGCAGGCTGTGGCGCATGAGCGGTCCCTGCGCGGCGCTGTCGAGCAGGATCGGAAACTGGCCGGGACGCGAGTGCGCCAGTGCACGCAACGTGGCACCGGGCACCGCGACCTG
>DASTHJ010000039.1:0-6732 GCA_035718265.1 Steroidobacteraceae bacterium
CGCTCGCTCACGCCGCGGTGCGCTTCGCGTGATGCCTCTCCCCCTCCCCGATCTCCTCGATGATCTTCGGCACGAACGCATCCAGATCCGCCGGACTGCGGCTGGTCACGAGTCCGTTGTCGACGACCACTTCCTCGTCCACCCACTGCGCCCCAGCATTGATCATGTCCGTGCGCACCGACTTGTACGAGGTGATCCGGCGGTTCTTGAGCACATCGGCCTCGGCCAGCATCCAGGGCCCATGGCAAATCGCCGCGACGGTCTTTCCCGCCTTCATGAATTCCCGAACGATCTCGACCGCGCGCGGCCTGGTGCGCAGCGTATCCGGGTTGATCACTCCGCCCGGCAGCACCAGCGCGGCGTAGTCTTCCACGCGCACCTGGTCGAGCGTCTTGTCGACCGGCACCGTGTCACCCCAATTCTTCTCTTTCCAGCCGCGAATCTCGCCCGCTTCGGGCGCCGCGACGTCCACCTTGGCGCCGGCCTCGCGCAGTCGCTCGAGCGGCACCTGCAGCTCGGATTGCTCGAAGCCGTTCGTGGCCATGATGAGGATTTTGGATTGGCGAATGTCTGGCATGAGAAGCCTCCGCGCGGGTGTGTTGAGACGATTGATGGCACTGAAGCATAGGCGCGCTCATTCGCCGCGTTAATCAAGCGATGCCGAGATCGAGGCGAGGTCGGCTCCTACGGAATGGGGACAGTCCCCCTTTCCTGGAAACGGGGACGGACCTGATCGCAGGGCGAGCGCCGGGATAAGCGCGCAATCCTCGATTACACTTCCCGCCATGGCGGAAGGGAGTGATCGATAACAATGCCAAAGCGCCAGGCGCCACCGCGATCGCCAGAGGCCCGATTCCGCTGAGCCGGATTCCTCCCCGATCCTGTAGGTAGTGAATCGGACCACCGGCATGACCGCAGCGCGAAAACAACGCATCGAGCAGGTCTTCCTCGACTCGCTGGAGATCCCGCCTTCCGGGCGCGCGGAATTCGTGCGCCAGGCCTGCGCGGGCGACGAAGCGCTGCGCGCCGAAATCGAAGCGATGCTGACCGCGGCGGACCGCTCCGAGCGCTTCTTCGACTCCCTCTCCAGCCGCATCGGATCCGCCGCACTGCTCGAGTCGGCGCTCACCTCGGGTGACCACGAGCCCGACGGCACGCCCAGATTCGACGTCCCCGGCGCCATCGTCGGTCCGTACCGCCTGGTGCGCGAGCTGGGCCACGGCGGCATGGCCACGGTGTGGCTGGCGGAACGTGCCGATGGCCTGATCGAGCGACCCGTGGCACTCAAGTTTCCGCACGGCGCCTGGCGCATGGCGGGCCTGGCGGAGCGCATGGCCCTCGAGCGCCGCTTCCTCGCCGCGCTCACGCATCCCAACATCGCGCGGTTGTACGACGCCGGCCTGACAGCCGACGGCCAGCCCTGGCTCGCGCTCGAATACGTGGAAGGCAAGCCCTTCGATCAGTACTGCCTCGAGGGCGGCCTGTCCGTGCGCGAGCGGCTTGGGTTGTTCATCCAGGTGGCGCGCGCGGTCGCACACGCGCACTCGCAGCTGATCGTGCATCGCGATCTGAAGCCCTCGAACGTGCTCGTGACCGCGGCCGGCGACGTGCGGCTGCTCGACTTCGGTATCGCGCGGCTGGTCGCCGAAGACAACGAGGCCACGCAGCTCACGGCGGTGTCGGGTCGTGCGCTCACCATCGACTACGCCTCTCCCGAGCAGATTCTCGGGCAACCCGTCTCCACCGCATCCGACGTCTACAGCCTCGGCGTGCTGCTGTTCGAAATCCTGTCAGGCAAGCGCCCCTATCTGCTTTCCCGGGAATCACGCGGTGCGCTGGAAGAAGCGATCCTGGAAGCCGATCCGCCGCGCCCCAGCGATACGGCGCCGCCGGCAGACCGCAAGTCGCTGCGCGGCGATCTCGACACCATCGTGCTCAAGGCGCTGAAGAAACAGCCCCAGGATCGCTACGCCACCGTCGACGCGCTGATCGCGGACATCGAGCGGCATCTCGCCTCCGAGCCGGTGCTGGCGCGGCCTGACAGCGCGATCTACCGCGCGCAGCGTTTCGTCCGGCGACATCGCGCCGGCGTCGCGATGGCCGCGCTGGGCGTCATCGTGTTGCTGGGCGCCACGGCGGGCTCGTTGCGCTATGCGCAGGTGACCGCCGAACAATCACGCCGCATCGCGCTCGAACGCGAGCGCGCCGACAGCCTCAAACTGTTCCTGGTCGACACCCTGAAGGAAGCCGATCCGAACCGTGCACCCGCGGACCTGACGGTGAAGGCGGCGGTACAACAGCGGTTCGGCGCCATCCGCGAGGAATTCCAGGGCGACCCGGAAACCCGCAGCGAATTGCTGGCCGTGTTCGCCGAAGTCTTCGAAGTGCTGAGACTTGCGGACCAGCAGAAGGAGGCGCTGAACCTCCGGCTCGAATTGCTGGAGAAGAATCCCGGCCGCATCAGCGCGGCATACGCGGACACGCTGGCGGCGCGGGCGCGCGCCGAAGAAAAACTCGGTGACTACGAGGCCGGGTTCGCTACCGCGCAGCAGGCACTCGAAATCAATCGCGCGCTTGGCCGTCAGGCCGGCATCGCCGGAAACCTGCACCAACTCGGTCTGCTGCATCATCTCAAGGGCGAATACCAGGCCGCGCTGCCGTTCTACGAACAGGCGCTGGCGATGCGCGCCGCGCTGTTCGGCGAGGACAGCCTCGAATACGCCGAGACGCTATACGAGCTGGGCGTGCTCGACGACGAGCGCGGCGTCCGCGAACCCGCGGAAGCGCGCCTGCGCCAGGTGCTCGCCATCCGCGAGCAAAGACTGGGCAAGCGCCACACGGCGGTGGCGGAGGCGCTGGCAGCCCTCGGCGTAAACCAGAGTGGCCAGAAAAAGCTGGAGGCCGGGATCGAGTTGAACCAGCAGGCGCTCGCGATCTACGAACAGCTGTTCGGACCGGACAGCCGCTACGCCTATATCGTCGTCAACAATCTCGGCCACGATCACTGGCGCAAGGGCGATCTGCCGCAGGCGCTGATCGAGTTTCGCAAGACACTCGAATTGACGCGCAAGTACTATCCCGACCATCCCGACGAGGGAATCGCGTTGGTCAACATCGCGGACCTGGCCTACAACATGAATGACTTGCCTGTTGCGTTCGAGCACTACCAGGCGGCTCTGCCAATCTTCGAGAAGCACATGCCGTCGCACGCGAAGCTCCACATCATCCGGTTGCGGATTGGTGTCTGCCTGGGAAAGCAGGGCCGATTCCATGATGCCGAGGCCTGGTTCACGCCGGCGTTCCTCGCCCTCGAGTCGAGCGACATTTTCAGCCGCGCCACCGTGAAGCGCGCGGCAAACGATGTGATCAGCGTTTACACCGCGTGGGGTGGCCACCAGGAACGGATCGGGTTTTACCGGTCCTTTCTCGATTGATGGTGGGGATTGCAGCCGAGGACCGCTAGAATTCGCCACCCGCCATCCTTGCTTCCTGGAGGTCTGCCATGTGCGAGCGCGATTCGAACGACGACATCCTCCGCGGCAACGAACTCTCGCGCCGCCAGTTCGGCACCCTGGGTTTCGGCGCCGCGCTGGCCGCCATGCTGCCCGCCGTCGCGGCGGCCGCAGACGTGTATGAATCCGACGTGGAGATCAAGACCCCCGACGGCACCTGCGATGCGCACTTCGTGCATCCTGCCAAGCCCACCGCCGCCGTGCTGGTGTGGCCGGACATCTTCGGTTTGCGCCCCGCCTTCCGCGCCATGGGCAAGCGGCTGGCGGAATCCGGCTACGCCGTGCTCACGATCAACCCCTTCTACCGGACTCACAAGGGCACGCCCGCGAGCCGCGACGACGCATTCAGCTACGCGCGCACGCTCAGCCCCACGACGAACGTCACCGATGCGAAGGCCTTCGTCGCCTGGCTGGATGCGCAGAAGGCCGTCGATACGCACCGCAAGATCGGCACGACGGGATACTGCATGGGCGGACCCATGGTGTTTCGCACCGCGGCTTCGCTGCCTGAACGCATCGGCGCGGGCTGCTCCTTCCACGGCGGTGGCTTGACCACGTCCGACGAGAACAGCCCGCACCTGCTGATCCCGAAGATGAAAGCCAGCATGCTGGTCGCAATCGCCGACAACGACGACCAGAAGCAGCCGGAGTCGAAGGACATCCTGCGCAAGGCGTTCGACGAAGCGAAGCTGCAGGCGGAGATCGAGGTGTACAAGGGCGCGAACCACGGCTGGATGCCGCCGGATTCGCAGAATCACAATGCGGAAGCGGCCGAGCGCGGCTGGGCGCGCAAGCTGGAGTTGTTCAAGAAGGCGCTGGCGTAAAGTCGCGAAGCCGTCACTTGGGGGCAGACATCTCCGTCGCCGCGATCGCGTCGCGATAGTAGGCCTGGGCCAGAAAGCCGATCAGCCTCCCCTTCGAGAAGCGCAGCGTCGCGTCCTCGTACAGGCACTGTCCGTACACCTTCTCGAGCGCGGCCATAGCGTCGCTCTCCGGCGGTGAGCCCGCCGTCGAGAGGATCGCGGCGCGCGCGTTCTGTGGATCCTTGTGGATGACGCAGCTCGCGAATTTCAAAACCCCGGCTTCGTCGGAGTAGCTCGCCTCGTCTTCGTCCACCTGCTCAGCGGCGACGGGCGTCGGCACCGGGAAGACGTCTTTCCTTCCGAACTCTTTGCGCACCAATGCCTTGTACAGGCTGCCGCGGAAGGCCGGGCCGTCGAAGTGCAGCTCCGCGGACGCGATGCATTCGGTCTTCACGAGTTTGCCGAACAGCTTGTTCTGCTCCGGCGAGTCCGAGGGCAGATCCAACGCCTTGAGCGTCATCAATCGTTTGCGATCCAGCACGCACGCGGCAAACTGGTCCATGGACCTGCGGGCGAGGTCGCCGGTGTACGTGCCGTCACGTTCGGCGGTGGCGGGACGCTCGCGCGGAATGATGCTCTGGGCCGCGACGGGTGCGGCGATCATCAGAGCCAGGAGAGATGCGGTGATGTCTTTCATTTTGTCTCCGCGCTTGCCTGTGAGGCAGATTGTGCACGTACGCGGGCGTAATTTCAGTACGACCGACAACTCACCAGCATCAACGCGCCTCGTGGCGAGCTCACCATGCCATGCTCGGTCCCGCACGCGGCGACATGCATATCGCCGGCGCGCAGGCAATGCGAACCGATAATGATCTCGCCCTCGATGACCAGGCATTCCTCGGTCTGCGCATGGCGATGCGCAGGATAGGCGGCGCCGGGCTGCATGCGCACATACGCCGTCACGTTGTCGGCTGCGCGGTCGATGCGCAGCAAATTGATGGTGACGCCGGGCGTGAGTTCGACCCACGCGCCACTGCCCGCACGCACGGTGCGCGTTCCCGGCGGGGGAAGCGCGCCGAGGACGCGTGCCAGCAATTTTCCGCCGCGGGAATTCAGCTCGCGCCCGCATGCGAGCCCGCCGGCGAGGTGTTCCAGCACCCACCGCGTCACATCCGACTCGTCCGGACTCGCCTGCTTCAATGGATAGATGTTGGAGTCCACGGCATCACGCGCGGGCCGGAGCCTTGTATTCGCCGCGCACCAGCACGAGTACGCCGGTTTTCGTCGTGATGTCTTCGTGCCAGGATCCTGCCGACGCAAAATGCGCATCACCCGCGCGCAGGTGATGATTGCCGATGTAGCACTCGCCCTCGAGCACGATGAACTCCTCGTCCTTCGTGTGCCGATGGCGCGGAATACAGCCGCCGGGTTCGGCTCGCACCAGGACCGTCTGATAACCAGCCTCGGCATCAACCCGCAATCGGCGGAGCTTGACCAGCGGCGTGAGCGCGGTCCACTCGGCGCCGTCCGCCCGCGCGGTCGTCGTGCCTTCGGGCTCGGGAGATGCAACCCGCGCGCGGATCCGCGTCCAGACGCGCTCGCGCGCCTCGGGGCTCATCGCAGAGCCAGCGACCGCGGCGGCAATGTCCTCGAAGCAGCGCGAGTCGACACCCTCCGGTACGTCGCCGATCCGGTTGCTCACCTCATCTTGCGATGGCGGTCGATCGCCGGGATTGCGGCTCATCGCGCCTCCTCGAGCAGCAGGCGGAGTTGGGCGAATGCCCGGCGCAGATGGCTCTTGACGGTGCCCAGCGGCAGCGAAAGATATTCCGCGATCTCCTGGTGCGTCAGATCGCGCAGAAAAGCCAGGGAAACGAGCTGTCGCCTCTCGGGCGTCAGTGAAAGCAGCGCGGCTCGTACCAGGCTCGTTTCCTCGGTGAGCGAGATGAGGTCCTCCATGGTCTCGTCGGCGGCTTGCGAAAGCGCCAGGCTCTCCCCTTCGGTCATCTTTGGCTGCCGGCGCTCGCGACGCAGCAAGTCCAGCGCCCGGCTGCGGCACATCATCATCAGCCAGGCGATCACCGTGCCGCGCTCGGGGTCGAACATCGATGCGCTCTCCCAGGCCTGGACATACGTGGCACAGACCACGTCCTCGGCATCCGCGTTGTTCTTGACGATGGTCGTCGCCAGCGCGTGGAGGCGCCCGACGGTGGCCTCGTACAGGTACTTCAGCGCCTCCTCATCCCCGCTTCGCATGCCTTCGACGAACAGCCCCAGCTGGTCGGCGGTTGCGACCGGCCCGGCATCTTTCTTGGCGAGCGCATCGATCATGTTCGAGGTTCCACTCCGCAGCGGCACAGCGCGCAAGCCGCGCGGCACACGTATACGCGCTCCGGGAGCTCATGGATGCAGGGTGG
>DASTHJ010000040.1:0-3087 GCA_035718265.1 Steroidobacteraceae bacterium
GCGCTCGGCGTCTTCCTGCTGAAGCGACCCAGCGCGCGCGCCGAGGACGGCATGCTGAGCGCGGCCGCGGGCATCATGCTGGCCGCCACGTTCTTCTCACTGCTCCTGCCTGCGCTGGCGCAGGCCGACGAGATCTCGCGAAACCGCGCGCTGGCGGTGGGCATCGTGGCCGCGGGCGTGCTCGCCGGGGCGGGCGGGCTGTTCCTGATCCATCGCTACGCGCCGCACGAACACTTCATCCTCGGCAAGGAAGGCCCGGACAACACGCGCCTCGAGCGCATCTGGCTGTTCGTCATTGCGATCACGCTGCACAACTTCCCGGAGGGCATGGCCGTGGGAGTCGGCTTCGCCGGCGGCGATGTGGCGAACGGCGTGCCGCTCGCGATCGGCATCGGACTGCAGAACATCCCGGAGGGATTCGCCGTCGCGCTGTCGCTCATCTCGGTGGGAAATTCGGCGGCCCGCGCCTTCACGGTGGCCGCGCTCACCGGGCTGGTCGAACCGGTCGGTGGCGTGACCGGTGCCGGCGTCGTGTCACTCGCGGAGCCGCTGATGCCGGTGATTCTCGGCATGGCGGCCGGCGCCATGCTGTTCGTCATCAGCGACGAGATCATTCCCGAGACGCACCGCCGCGGCTACGAGAACGTGGCCACCTTTTCATTGCTGGGCGGCTTCGTGCTCATGATGATGCTGGACACGTCGTTCGGCTGACCAGGCCTGTCCCCGTTTGCTAGGAAACGGAGAATGTCCCCATTACTTCTTCTTGGCGACCTTGAGCAGCATTTCCGCTTCGTAGTCGGCCAGCGGCACGTCCAGCGACTTGCGCGTGGCCACGGGCAGAGAGACGGTCGGAATTTCGCCGCCGCCGATGCGCAGTAGTTTGGCCATCTCGGGCGCCTCCACCGGGCGGGCGATGAAAAAGCCCTGCGCCAGCGTGCAGCCGTGCGTGGTCAGGAACTGCAGCTGCTCCTTGGTCTCGACGCCCTCGGCGACGATCTTGAGGCCCAGCTGGCGGCCCATCGCGATGATGGCCGCGCAGATCGCGGCATCGTTGGAGTCGCGCCCCAGGTCGGCCACGAACGAGCGGTCGATCTTGAGCGCCTCGATCGGGAAGTGCTTGAGGTAGGCGAGCGAGGAGTAGCCGGTGCCGAAATCGTCGATGGCCACGTGCACGCCGAGCTCGCGCACGGCACGCACCGCGAGCGCCGCCGCGGACTCGTCGACCATCAACAGGCTCTCGGTGATCTCGAGCTCGAGGCAGGCGCCGGGCAGGCCCGCTTCGTCGAGATGCGCGAACACCCAGTCCGGGAAGCCGGGCGCCTCGAACTGCGCGCCGGACACGTTCACCGCGACGCGCAGGTCGCGGCAGCCGGCTTTCCACCATTCGGCGATCTGCCTGAGTGCCTGGCGCATGACGAGATCCGACAGCGGCACGATCAGGCCCGATTCCTCGGCCACCGAGATGAATTCATCCGGCGGCACGATGCCGCGCGTCGGATGCCGCCAGCGCACCAGTGCCTCGACGCTGGCGATGCGCCCGGAGGCGAGCTCGATCTGCGGTTGATAGGCGAGGAACAATTCGTTCGCATCCAGCGCACGCCGCAGCTCGGTTTCCAGCTCCAGGCGGGCCACGGAGCGCGCGCGCATGTGCTCGCCGTAGATCACGCCGCGATTGCCGCCCTGGGTCTTGGCCTCGTGCAGCGCCAGGCCCGCGGTGCGCAGCAGCTCGTCGGCGAAGCTGCCGTGATCCGGGAAGATCGCGATGCCGATCGTGCAGGTCACGAAGAAGTCGCGGTGCCGGATCATGTACGGCGAGGAGAACGCCGCCATGATGTTCTGGATGGCGTTCTGCACGTCGGCGTCGGATTGCAGGTGGCGGATCGCCACCGCGAACTCGTCGCCCGTGAGGCGCGCCAGCGGCATGGTCACGGCGCCGTCCTTCTCGAGCTTCAGGAAGGTGCCGAGCCGCGTGGCCACGGCCTGCAGCAACGCGTCGCCGGCGCCGTGGCCGATGCTGTCATTGATGCGCTTGAACTGGTCGAGGTTGATGCGCACCACCGCGAACCGCTCGCCGGTGGTCGCGGCCTCGCGGCGCGCCTCCTCCAGCAGCTGCAGCAGGTACTGCCGATTCGGCAGCTGGGTCAGCGGATCGAAGAACGCCAGCTCGCGGATGCGGTTCGCGGCGCGGTGCCGCTCGGTCACGTCGCGCAGCACGCACAGCAGCCGGCCGCGGTCGTAGGGCACGATGCGCGTCTCGAAGCGGCGCTCCTGGTCCTGCCGTACGCACTCGAATTCGACTTCGGTACGCTCGTTGCGCACGCGGCAGTCGTCGAGCGCGTGCGCGATGGCGCGCGCCGCATCGCCCTCGACGAGGTCGGTGATCTTGAGCTCGCAGCTGCGACCCGCCGCGAGGAAGGGATGATTGTCGGTGGCGCCGAGCCGATCAACGATGCGGCTCTGCGCATCCACGACCAGCAGCAGGTCGGGCAGGGCGTCCAGCATGGCGCGCTGGCGGCTCTCGCTCTCCTCGAGCTCCTGCACCAGGCGGCCGCCGCGCACCAGGTACTGCACGCGATGACCCAACAGGTTCCAGTTGATGGGCTTGGCGAGGAAGTCGGTCGCGCCGGCCTGATAGGACTGGTTGATGGAGGCGACGTCGTCGCGGCCCGTCACCATCATGATGGGCAGGTGGGCGCCGCCCGGCAGCGCGCGGATGGCCTTGCAGGCTTCGTAGCCGTTCATCTGCGGCATCTCGACGTCCATCAGCACGGCGTTGCACACGCCGGCCTCGATGGCCGACACGGCCGCCGCGCCGTCGGCGGCTTCCGAGATCGCGAATCCCGCGCGCTCCAGCGCGCGCCGCATCAGCAGGCGCGAACCCGCGTCGTCATCGACGATGAGGACGTGGATGGATTCCCCCGGCATGGCGTTCATGCGACCTTCGCAGAGCCTTCGAGCGCTTCGAGCTCGGAGAGCGCCACGGTGCGTTGCGCCCGCAGCTTGGTGACGGAGTTCGGCAGGTCGCTCAGGTCGCCGCCGCGCGCCGCGTGCTCGATCTGGCGCGCGATCGCCGCCACGTTCGTGGCG
>DASTHJ010000041.1:0-3735 GCA_035718265.1 Steroidobacteraceae bacterium
GGATGCCGAACTTGCCGATGGCCTGGCGCACGTTGCCGGCATCCTTCTCGAACTCGAACTCCGGCGAGTGCACGCCGATGATGACCAGCCCTGAATCCTTGTACTGCCGGTACCAGGCATTCACGTACGGCAGCGCGCGCAGGCAGTTGATGCACGAGTAGGCCCAGAAGTCGATGACCACCACCTTGCCGCGCAGAGATGCGCGCGTCAGTGGCTGCGAATTCAACCAGCCGGTCGCGCCGGACAGCTCGGGCATGTCGCCCTCGACCTTGGGCGCGCCGCCGGCGGCATGCGCGGACATCATCGCGCCGCCCGACATGGCCTCGCCCGGCTCCGTGGTCGCGCGCATCATCGACATGGCCGGCGCCGCGGATCCGGTGGCTCCAGGCTCGCCGGGCACCATGCCCGCCTCGCCCACCTGGCGGTGGGTGCGCTGCTTCCACTCGGCCACGGTCACGGGGCGCGCGCTGTACAGCTGCGGCAGCAGCTGCTGGAAATTGCGCACCTTCGGCAGGTCGTTGATGGCGATGTACGGCTGGTTCGGGTGGTTGAGTAGATAGTCCTGGTGGTAGTCCTCGGCCGGATAGAATCCCTCGAGCGCATCGACGCGGGTCACGATGCGCCGCGGGAACACCTTGGCCGCGTCGAGTTGCGCGATGTACGCCTCGGCCACGGCCTTCTGCGCCTGGTCCGCGTAGAAGATGGCCGAGCGGTACTGCGCGCCCACGTCCGGTCCCTGGCGGTCGAGCTGCGTGGGATCGTGCGCCACGGAGAAGAACACCTGCAGGATCTGGCCGTAGCTCACCTGCGCGGGGTCGTACACGATCTGCACCGACTCCGCGTGGCCGGTGTCACCGCGGCTCACGGTTTCGTAGTCGGCCGAGTCACGCGCGCCGCCGGCATACCCGGACAGCACGTTCTTCACGCCCTTCAGGTGCTGGTACACGCCCTGCACGCCCCAGAAGCAGCCGCCGGCCAGCACGGCCGTGCGCAGGCCCTGGGCGGACGCGGGCGGATCCAGCGCGGGCGGCGGGATCTTCACCGGTGCCTCCGCGCCACAGGCGGCGAGGCTCAGGGACAGCAATACCGTGATGAACAGGCTGTGACGCATGCGATCTCCGTGTGTACCCAGCAGACCCGCCGGAACGGACGGATATTTCAGGCCCCGATTCTGGCACGGGGTGCGCTGATGCGTACGGAGGCCGCCTGGGGGTGGTGCCTTTCCCGGCGGGTATGGGAAGGGGGCCATCCCTGGCCCCGCGCTCCAGGCGCGGCCGGCCGAAGCAACGCCGACGCGCGCCCGCGTCCCTGTACTAACTACCCAGCACCGCTAGAAGGTGCCCTGCAGCGTCTGTTGCGCGCCGCTGCCGCTGACCGTGTAGCTCACGCTCCAGCTGTCGCCGCTCACCGGGTGCGGCGTGCCGGTGCCGCCGAACTGCGCCGCGAACGTGCGCTGCGTCTGCGGACCGAGCTGCTGGCCGGAGCCGAGCGTCCAGGTGTAGGTGATCTGGCTGGCGGTGCTGCTCGCGGCCTGCAGGATCTGGCCGCCGACGGTGTTGTACTGGCCGGTCTGGCTCACGCCCGTGGTGCGCGCCACGTTCACGGTGACGGTCAGCGAGGTGATCGTCTGGGTGTTGGTGAGCTGCACCTGCAGCTCGTTGAACCATGGACTGGCGCTGGCGACCACGCCACTGGCCGTGGCGCCACCTGAGCTTCCACCGCCGACCGAGGGCGTCGCGCTGGCCTGGTTCGAGATGGCGCTCTCGCCGCTCGCATTGACCGCGGTGACCACGTAGAAATACTGCGTGCCATTGCTGAGCCCGGTGTTCGTGAAGCTGGTCGCCGTGACGCCGGTCGCCACGTTCGCGTACGGACCGCCGCTCGTGGTCGAGCGCTTCACGTTGTAACCGCTCGCGCCCGACACCGCGCTCCAGCTGAGCGAGGCCTGCGCATCGCCGGCCGTGGCGGCGAGACCCGTGGGCGCATCCGGCACCGCGCCCGGCACGAGCTGCAGGAATGCGCTCTGCAGGTTGGCGCTGGTCATCGCATAGACGCGATTGCTGGTCGCGTTCGCGGCCGGCGTGATGGTGTTGTTCGACGTGTCGAGCACACCCACGCGCACCGTGCCGTTCAGCGCATTGATCGCGTTGCCGAGCGTCACCGGCCACTGCGTCGCACCCGTATTGGCGGCGGTGATGGTGATGGGCGTCGTCGGCCAGAAGGCATCCTGCCCGGTGCTCGACACCGTGCGCACCGAGACGCGGTCGCCCACGACCAGCGTGCGCGGGTCCGCGGTCAGCGCGCCCAGGTCCTGCCAGGGCGTGGCGATCGCCGGCTGGTGCAGGAACGAGCGCGACTCCGTGTCCGAGGAATTGCCGCTGGTGATCAACAGGGTCACGGTCACGTCCTGCGCCGCCGAAGGCGCATTCAGGTTGAGCGTCGCCACGGGGCTGGTGGAATTGGTGATCGAGTACAGCGCCGCGTTCGGCGCTGCCACGCTCCAGGTATAGGACAGGTTGCTGCCGGTCGAGCCGCGACCGTCGAGCGTGATCGAGCCGGGGCCGGTGAACGTGGTGACGTCCGGATCGAGCGCGACGTTGGCCGTGATGACGGGCGGCGGGTTGCCGGAGAAGGTCACGTCGACGCAGCCGTGGAACCTCTCGAAGGTCGGCGGCGTGCGCCCCCATTCGCCGTAGATCACGTGCCGACCGGTGCGCGAGGGCACCGTGCAGCGCGTGGTGAAACGCGCATTGGCAACGTCGGGAATCACGTTCGGATTGGCATTCGGCGTCGCGTCGTTGTAGGCCAGCGAACAGAACGGCGCTTCCTCGAAGTCACTGAACGACAGCTCCCGGCCCGTCTGCCAGACGAAATCCGGCCTGGTGATCCAGTACTTGAAGTCCGCGGTGTCCGAGAAGTGCGGACCCCAGGAGATGCTCCACACGAAATTGCGCGGACCCGCCGAGATCGGCGTCGTCGGCCAGTCGATCGGCACATCCCACGGCACCGTGCGACCGGGGAAGCTCTCCGAATCGAAGCTGCAGACGTGGTCGCGCGGCCCGACACCCTCGCGGCCGGTGGTGTGCGTGAGCACGCTCATGAAACTGTAGCCGTCGGTCGGATTGGTGTCCGGCGCGAAGAAGGCGTCGCCGCACACCGGATACTCGGCGACCCCGTTCTGCACGTGGTCCGGCTTGGTGATGAATCCGCAGAACCAGTTGCGCGATGGCGGATCCTGGATCAGGCCGTGGGCGAATACCGCCGAGACCAGCAGCGCGAGCGCGCACAAGACCGCCACGCCGGACAACACATTCTTCATGATGGCTCTTTCCATGAGCGTCACTCCTGCACCACCCGCTTCCTGCGAGTGGCAAGGATGTTAGGCGCCGCCTCGCCGCAGGCAAGTACGTATGCACCGCAGCCGCGTGGCGCCAGACAACGTTGTCATCGGAGTCGCTCACGAGCCGTCGCGCCGCAGGCGCGGATTCGGCGCGCGCCACGAATCGCCCGGCGTTGCCGGACACGACACGCGCACGGAGACATGCACTGCGCCAGCGCACGCGACAGGCGCGCAGGACATCCACGCCGCGTGGACGGCGGCAATACGTAGATGGCGAAGCCGCTCAGATCTCGACTTCGGTGGCGAGCACCACCACGCCGCGGGTCGGCATGCGGAAGAACTCGGCCGCCTGCGCGCTGCGCCGCTGCAGGAACGCGAACGCCCGCGACTTCACG
>DASTHJ010000042.1:0-3879 GCA_035718265.1 Steroidobacteraceae bacterium
TAGTTCATCAGCCACGTCATCGCCGGGCGCGGCGTGCCGTTGCTCTGGATCAATCCGCTGCCGTTCACCCACGTGGAGCCGACCACGTAGCCCCACAGCGTGATGCCGGCGACGGACGGACTGTTGTAGAACAGCGGGAACTGCGACTGCATGATCTGCAGCTGTTCCTGGTCGTTGGTCCGTGCGACGTCGTACTCCGTGATGTAGATGGGCAGCCCGAGCGCAGCCACCTGGTTCAGCTTGCTCTGGATGCTGCTCAGCGACTGGCCCTCGAGGCCATGCGCCTGGGCGCCGATCGCATCCACGACACCGGCATTGACCGCCGGTCTCGCCATGTTGATGAATGCGTCCGTGTCCCAGCTCAGCACGTTGTAGTCATTGAGGATCAGCACGGCCTTCGGGCAGTACTGCCGCGCGAGCTGGAAGGACCGCACGATCCAGTTGGAGCCGAAGGCGCTCTGCGCGTAGCCCGCCGGCGCGTGGCCCGGCGTCGCCTCGTTCACCACGTCGATCATCGCGGTCTCCGGATAGCGCGTGCAGAAATCGCGGATCCATTCCTCGATCTCGGCCGCCTGTTCCGACGGGCTCAGCGAGTTGATCCAGCCCGGCGCCTGGTTGCCCCAGACGAACGTGTGCTGCTTGAACGGGATGTGGTTCTGCATCGCGAAGTTGTACACGCGATCCACGCCGCTCCAGTTGTATACGTCGCGCGTCGACTCGACCGAGCCCCACTTGCCCTCGTTCTCGGGCGTGATCTGGTCCCAGTACTGCAGGAAGTCCGAGCGGACCTGGCCATTGGTGGTGATGTTGCCGACGAACTTCCCGGGCGGCGGATTGTTGTCGCCGCTGATCGAGCCGAAGCCGATCACGCCGTTGCAATGCATCCACTCGCTGTTGCTGCCGTTGCCGCAGCTGCCGTTGGACCACACCGCCGTGTTGAGGCTTTGCGCCTCCGCCTGGCGCGTGGTGCCGTTGACTACGAGGTAGTCGACCTGCACGTCGCGGCCGCTGGCGTCGTTGGTGAACGCCACCGTGATGTCACCGTCGAGGCTGGTCGAGGCGTTGTAGTTCTGCATGCTGGTGGTCAGCGTCCAGGTCGCCACGTTGGTGTTGTTGACCCGCAGGCTGACGGACTCGCTGCCCGAGGTGCCGCGCGCCCGGAGCACGAAGCTGGTGCCGCCGCCGGACCCGCCGATCGGCCCATACGTGATGGCGCCGTTGCAGTGCATCCATTCGCTGTTGGAGCCGCCACCGCACATGCCGTTGGCCCAGAGCCCGGTGTTGGAGCTCTGGTCTTCCGACTGGCGCGTCTGGCCGTTGACGATGATGTAGTCGACCTGCACGTCGCGATTGCCGCCGTCGTTCGTGAACGCCACCGAGACGGTGCCGCTCGAGCCGGTCGAGGCGGAGTAGTTCTGGTAGCTGGTCGTCAGACTCCACGAGGCGATCGTGTTGCCGTCGATCCGCAGGCTGATCGACTCGCCGCCGGCCACGCCGCGCGCGCGCACGACGATGCTGTTGGTGCCCTGCGCGCTGGCCTCGGTGGCGAACCCGGCGCCGAACAGCGCCAGTGCCGCGATCG
The DNA here is from genome assembly GCA_035718265.1 of Steroidobacteraceae bacterium. Taxonomy (GTDB): domain Bacteria; phylum Pseudomonadota; class Gammaproteobacteria; order Steroidobacterales; family Steroidobacteraceae; genus CADEED01. The sequence continues at coordinate 1,583 of DASTHJ010000042.1, forward strand.
CCAGCGTTTTCGTGACCGGCCTGATCCATCCCTGCCACGCCCCTTCTTTCCTGATTCCGATGACTTCCATTTGGAGGGTCTCCTTTGTCTTTCCCATGACTAACTATTGCCGCCGGCCTCCGCGAGCCGGGAGGGACGCGATGTCCCGCGCGCATTTGGGGGAGCCGGTGCAGATGGTGTCAAGGCAGGAGGCCTAAGTAGATCACGCAGGAACGCCGCTTCGGCGTGGCATCGTGCGGCATGGTCTGACGCGCGGCACGACACGGATTGCCTGCGATCAGGATTCATCGCGCATGCATACACATAACCGCATGTTGAATCGCGGCGGGAACGGGCTGCGCCCGGCGATCCGCAGGCCTTAGCGGACACCCTGGAGCACGCCTGGACTAACTACATCGAATGGCGGGCCGGCGCCCGGGCGGAAACCGTACGCGTGGGCGCGCAATCGGGTATCTTGCGCACATTTCCGGCGGCAGGGCACACGTGGATCGACGCAATTTCCTGTTACGCAGCGGTGCACTGGCGATCTCGGTGGCGGCGGGCGCCGCCGGCGCGCGGCACGGGCACGCCGGCGAGCGGCTCGGCATGGGAACCGTGCTGTTCCGCAATCGTTTCCCGCAGACCCGGCCGGCATCGCTGCCGCCGCTGCAGGATCCGCTGACCTTGCTGGACGTTCCCGCGTACTACCGCGGACGCTTCGGTATCCGCCAGCTCGAGTTCTGGAGCCCTCACTTCGAATCGCTGGACAGGCCATACCTGCGCGAACTGCGCGATCGCGTGCGGCGCGCCGGCGCCGAGCTCGTCAACGTGCAGGTGGATGCCGACTACGACCTCGCGAGCACCGACGAGGCAGAGCGTCGGCACGGCCTGGACACGGTGCGGCAATGGATCGACGCCGCGGCGCTGCTGGGCAGCCGCGCGGTGCGCGTCAATCCAGGCCGCGCGTCCGGTTCGGTCGAGCGGAGCATCGCCTCGATGCGCGAAGTCAACCGCTACTGCGTCGCGAAGCGCCTGCCGCTGCTGATCGAAAACCATTTCGGCATCGAGATGGATCCCGACGTGCATCTCGCGATCCGCGAGGGCGCAGGACCTGGCAACGTCTACACCGACCCGGACTTCGGCAACTATCCCGTGGAGACCATGTGGGACTCGCTCGCGAAGATCCTGCCGTTCGCCTGGGCGGTTTCCGCGAAGGCGGTGGACTTCGACGCGCGTGGCGAGCACGTCTCGTACGATTTCGATCGCTGCGTGCGGCTGTGCGAGAGCGCCGGCTTCAGGGGCGTCTACCTGGTCGAGCAGTGGAGCCGGCGCGAGCAGGACCTGGACCCCGAACGGATCGGCGATTGGCTGCTCGCGCGCGTGCGCGCCAACATCAGGACCAGGATCAGCGATTGAACTCCACGACCAGCGGCCGGCTCGGCGGCGTCGCACGGCCGTCGACCTCGAGCCGGAAGCGCGTCACCAGTGGATTTTCCGCAGCCGTGGTCGTGAAGCCCGGTCCGCCCGGCGTGCCGATGCCGGGGCTGATGCCGAGCGCCGTGAAGTAGGCGCCCAGCAGTACGCCGCTGCATCCCGTCGAGGTGGTCGAGCCCTGGTAGCTGGCCGGATCGGGCACGAAGGACGAATCGCCCGCCGGCACCAGGTACGACTGGTTCTCGGGCAGTGGAATCGTCAGCGTGTGGAAGCTGCCATCGAAGCAGCGCACGTCGGCCTGCACGCTGCCGCTGACCAGAGACACCGTCGCCGCCGGATGCTCCCGTCCGCGCACCGCCAATTGATAGCCACCCTGCACGGTATCGCCCGTGTCGATGCGCAATGGCGGACCGCGGTCCAGCGACATCACGACGGTGCCCTCCGTGTTCCAGTCGTTGGGGAATTGCGGATACCCGGGCTGTCCGCGGCCGCGGTGCTCATTGCGGCCCCACCAGGCGGTCCAGCGCCGGTACTCGAGATCTCCGTAGGGGTGCACCGCGACGTGGGTGTCGGCCGTCGCGTCACCGAGCAGGAACTTGTCGACGAACCCGGCGATGGCCGGGGCTTCTTCCGGCAGCGTGCCGCAATGCGCGTGGCCACCGTCGATGTAGAAGCCGAAGCGGTCGCCGATGCCGAACGTCTGGTAGACGCGCTGCGTGGCGCGCGAAGTGATGTAGTTGGACCGGTTCGACAGCCAGTGGAAATCCGTGTTGCCGGTCACCAGCAGCGCGCGCGGTGCCACCATGGCCATCAATTCATGATGGTCGATCGGCAGCTTGTAGCCGGCGTCGGCCGAGAACTGGCGCATCTGTCCCGCGAACCAG
>DASTHJ010000043.1:0-2361 GCA_035718265.1 Steroidobacteraceae bacterium
TACCGCATGTACAGTTACGTGGTGGACGAGCTGCCGGGCGTGATCGCGGCCAACTTTCCCGCGGACATGGCACGCAGCGGCATCATGGGTCATTCGATGGGCGGGCATGGCGCGCTCACGATCGCGCTGAAGAACCCGGACAAGTACCAGTCGCTCTCGGCGTTCGCGCCCATTGCGGCGCCCATCCAGAGTCCGTGGGGCCTGAAGGCGTTCACGGGTTATCTCGGCGCGTATCGCGGCACCTGGTCGCAGTACGACGCGACCGAGCTCATCAAGTCCGGCAGGAAGTTTGCGAACGGCATCCTCGTCGACCAGGGCACGGCCGACAAATTCCTCGCGGAGCAGCTCAATCCGGGACTATTCGAAGAGGCCTGCCGCAAGGCGGGACAGCCGCTCACGCTGAACATGCGCGAGGGTTACGACCACGGGTACTTTTTCATCCAGACGTTCATGCGCGAGCACATCGAGTGGCACGCGCAGCGGCTGAGCGTCGCACATTAGAAGTCCATCACGCCGGGATGGGCGCTGGCGGACTATTCTGGCGTTGCGTCGCCAGTCTGGGAGGGCTGTGGCAGTGAAAATCCGCAACATCATGGCGCTGGCCCTGGCGCTGACATTTTCCACGAGTGTCCTGGGCGCCGAACGGAAAGCACCGAAGGACATCGACGTCGCCAAGCTGACGCAGGAGACGCAGCAGGCCAGCTATGCGAGCGGCGTGCACATTGCCTGGTGGATCCCACAGGAGTACTGGGAGGCGAGCCTGGCACACGACGCCAATGTGACCGAGGAAGGGCGCAAGCGCTTCCTGGCCACCCTCGATCACTATTCCATGCTCGCCGTCGTCCAGGCGGAAGTCGGGATCATGGGAAATTTCTCGTATTACGATCGCGACGTCGTCCTGAAGGGACTGCGCGTCGAATTGTCGAACGGCAAGGAATGGTCGCCGCTCGAACCGTTGAACGAAGTGCCCAAGGACGTGGCACCGCTCATCCGCGTGCTCACGCCGATTCTCGAGTCCGCCATGGGGCCGCTGGGCCAGAACATGAACTTCTTTGTGCTGCAAGACCGGAAGAAGGGCAAACGCCTGGTTTCGCCCGACCAGCCCGGCGGACTGCGGATCACGCTGACCGATCGCCAGGGGACCACGCTCGAACCCTTCCTGATCGAGTTCCCGCTGGATTCGCTGTTCGTGCCGCGGCGGTGCCCGAACGGCAAACCGGCGCACATCTCCTGGTCAGTGTGTCCCTGGGACGGCTCGAAATTGCCCGAGTGATTCAGCGGCTCTTCGACTGGCCGGACGCCGGACACCGCAGCGGTAGATAGAGCAACACGAACACCGCCATGCAGATCAGCGTGGCGACGAGCACCGGCACCGTGGACCAGCCGATCACGAAGATGCAGAACACGCCGCCGACCAGCGCGAGCGTGCGCTCGCCCGCCACCTGGTACTTGAGCGCCGCGGCGCAGGCGCCGAGATAGGTGAGCAGCGCGAACAATGTCGAGGCCTCGGCGAGCAGGCCGAACTGACGGCCGAGCGTGGGCTCGATGGTCAGTACGATGGCCGCCGTGCCCAACAAGCCGGAGATGATCAGCCCAGCGACCGGCGTGTCGCCGGCGCGCGTGCGCGCGAACAGCGGCGGCAGCAGCCCGTGATCGGCGGCCGCGCGGCTCACTTGCGCGGTCATCAGCACCCAGCCGGCGAGCGTGCCGAGTGCCTTGAGACCGCCGCAGATCGCGACCAGGGGACCTGCCGCAGGGCCGAGCGTCCTGGCCGCCGCCAGCGCGAACGGCGCGTTCGAAGCCGCCAGCTCTTCGGCAGGTGCCAGACCGAAGATCACGATGCTGGCGGAGATGTAGATCAGTGCCGCGATCAGCACGCCGGCAATGGTCGCGATCGGCACGTTGCGTTCGGGATTCTCGACCACCGCGGCAGCCACCGAGGCGCTCTCGAGGCCGGTGAATGCCCAGAACACCAGCGCCAGCGAATTCGGCAGTGCCTGGTAGAGCGGTTGGCCGCTGACGTTCCACGACGCGCGGAATTGTCCGGGATCGAAGGCGGCCCATCCCACGGTGACGGCGAGCAGCAACGGCACCAGGCCGGCGACCAGCAGCGGTCCGTCGACCTGGCCGACGAAGCGCGGGCTCACGAGATTGACGACCGTCACGAGCCACAGCAGCAGCACCGTGAACGCGGCGCCGCCCGCCGGGCTCATGTCCAGGCCGAAGAACGCGGCGAGATAGCTGGAAGCCGCGGTCGCAATGGCCACGTTGCCGATGAGACAGGCCGCCCAGTACCAGAGGCTCGATTGCGATCCCCAGAACGGGCCGAAGGCATCGTAGGCGTAGGTGGCCGGGCCGCCC
>DASTHJ010000044.1:0-6729 GCA_035718265.1 Steroidobacteraceae bacterium
GGTTGCACGCCCGGCGCCGGGGTCGTGACCTCGTTCGACAGGTACAGCGGCACGATCTCCACCAGGCCGCCGATGGCGATCACCACCGCGATCCACACGCCGAGCCAGGAGACCTTGCGCTCGACGGTTTCGTGGCTGAACCGCTGTGACCCGCTCATGCCGGCTCCGGAATGGCATTGGCGGTGACGCCGTCACCCTGCGCGACCGTCTTCCAGACGTTCCAGGCCATGAGGCCCATGCCGCCGAGCACCAGCACGCCGCCCAGCAACCTGACGAAGTAGTACGGATAAGTGGCGTTCAGCGCCTCGATGAACGAGTAAGTCAGCGAGCCGTCGTCGTTCGTGGCGCGCCACATCAGTCCCTGCATGACGCCCGCGATCCACATCGAAGCGACGTACAGCACCACGCCCAGCGTCGTGGTCCAGAAGTGCCAGTCGATGGCGCGCACGCTGTACATCTCCCGGCGGCCGTACAGGCGCGGCAGCATCGAGTAGGTGCAGCCGATGGTGATCATCGCCACCCAGCCGAGCGCGCCGGAGTGCACGTGGCCCACGGTCCAGTCCGTGTAATGCGACAGCGAGTTCACGGTCTTGATGGACATCATCGGTCCTTCGAACGTCGACATGCCGTAGAACGACAGCGCCACCACCATGAACTTCAGGATGGGATCGGTGCGCAGCTTGTGCCACGCGCCGGAGAGCGTCATCAAACCGTTGATCATGCCGCCCCAGGACGGCGCCAGCAGGATCAGCGAGAACACCATGCCCAGCGACTGCGCCCAGTCGGGCAGCGTGGTGTAGTGCAGGTGGTGCGGGCCGGCCCACATGTAGATGGAGATCAGCGCCCAGAAGTGCACGATGGACAGGCGGTACGAATAGACAGGCCGGCCTGCCTGCTTGGGCACGAAGTAGTACATCATGCCGAGGAAGCCCGCGGTCAGCACGAAGCCCACGGCATTGTGTCCGTACCACCACTGCACCATCGCGTCGACGGTGCCGGCGTAGATCGAGTAGCTCTTGCCGGCCGAGACCGGGATCTCCGCGCTGTTCACGATGTGCAGCACGGCCACCGCGATGATGTAGGCCGCGAAGAACCAGTTGGCCACGTAGATGTGCGAGACGCGGCGCGTGGCCAGCGTGCCGAGGAACACGATGGCATAGGCGATCCAGACCACCGCGATCAGCAGGTCGATGGGCCACTCGAGCTCGGCGTACTCCTTGCCGCTGGTCATGCCCGCCGGCAGCGTGATGGCCGCGAGCACGATGACGGCCTGCCAGCCCCAGAACGTGAACGCCGCCAGTCCGCCGCCGTACAGGCGCACGTGGCAGGTGCGCTGCACGATGTAGTAGGACGTGGCGAACAGTGCCGAACCGCCGAACGCGAAGATCACCGCGTTGGTGTGCAGCGGGCGCAGCCGGCCATACGACAGCCAAGGTCCGAGATTCAGCTCCGGCCAGAACAGCTGCGCGGCGATCAGCACACCGACGCCCATGCCGACGATGCCCCAGACCACGGTCATCAGGGCGAACTGCCGCACGACCTTGTCGTCGTAGGTGGCGGACAGGGGCGCGGGCGCGGCAACGGCGCTCGAAATCATGCGGTTTTCCACGAGGTGCAGTGGCGCTGCGATCCAGGCGCGCAAAATCCCGTGCCGGCGCGGCAAAACAACGTCGCCGAGCCCGCGGCCACCAGCAGTTCCGCGCCCAGCATCAGCGGCACGGACGGCACGAACGCGCACAGCAGCAGGCCGGCCGCCATGCCCGATGCGCACCCGGCGTGCGCGCTCAGCGTCACACGCGCACCGCCCGGGCGATGCCATAGCAAGGCGCCGGCGAACTGCAGCGCCATGACGCCGAGGAACAGGCCGATCGACGCCGCGGGCAGCAGGTCGATGGTCAGCACCAGCATGGATTCCAGCCGGATGCCCGCCGCACGGCAGGCGCTGCGCCAGGCGCTGAACCCCTGGTGCGTGCGCTCGTCGATGCCGGCGCCGGCCGCGGCAAAGGCCATGGGCAGCAAGGCCAGGGCGCCCGCACGCCATTCGCGGCACACAGGCGCCCGCAGCCGGTATCCAGTGGGTGTCGACATGGCGCGAAGCATGCAGCGCGGCGCGCCGCGGCCGCGTCGGGAAGAATCCGGCGGGTGTAAGGAATGCTGCGTATTCAGCACGCGCGCTCCGGATGTCACGGCTTGCGGCAATCGCGCGCCGATGCGAGATTGCCCGGATGTTCTCCATCGAGCAGGTGCGCTTCGTCCTCGACTCCGCCCCGGATGCGATGATCGTCATCGATGCCGGGGGCGTGGTGCTGTTCGCCAACCGGCAGGTCGAGGCGCTGTTCGGCTACGCGCCCGCGGAGGTGACCGGCGGCAAGGTGGAAACCCTGCTGCCGCATCGCTTCCGCGAGCGGCACGTCGGTCACCGCGAGGGCTATGCCCGCAACGTGCGCGTGCGGCCCATGGGCGCGGGCCTGGAGCTGTTCGGCATGCGCAAGGACGGCACGGAATTCCCGGTCGAGATCTCCCTGAGCCCGATCACGCAGCGCGGCCAGCAGTTCGTGGTCGCGGCGATCCGCGACGTCACCGAGCGCAAGCAGGCCGAACAGGCACTGCGCGATGCGCGTCGCGAGGCCGAGCTCGCCAACCTGGCGAAGAGCCGGTTCCTCGCCACGGCGAGCCACGACCTGCGCCAGCCGCTGCAGGCGCTCGGGCTGCTGAACGGCGCGCTGCGCCGGCTGGTCCAGGACGAGGAATGCCGCGACGTGCTGCGCCAGCAGGACGAGGCCATCGACGCCATGTCGCGCCTGCTCAACGGGCTGCTCGACATCAGCAAGCTGGAATCCGGCGCCATCAAGCCGCAGATCGCCGACTTCGCGGTCGCGCCGCTGTTCGACGGGCTGCGCCGCGACTTCGCCGCGGTGGCCGCCAACAAGGGCCTGCGCCTGTCGATCGACGCGACGCCGGCGTGGCTGCACTCGGATGCGGCGCTGGTCGGGCAGCTGTTGCGCAACCTGCTGTCGAACGCCATCAAGTACACGCATTCCGGCTCGGTGGAGCTGCGCTGCAGCCCGGCCGGCGGGCGCGTGCGCCTGGAGGTGCGCGACACCGGCGTCGGCATCTCCGCGGATCAGCTCGGGCTGATCTTCGAGGAGTTCTACCAGGTCGGCGTCTCGCCCAACAGCTCGCGCGACGGTTACGGACTCGGGCTCTCCATCGTGCAGCGCATCGTCAAACTACTGGACACGCGCATCGACGTGCGCTCGACCCCGGGAGTCGGCTCGGTGTTCGCGGTCGAGCTGCCGCAGGCGCAGGCGCCCGCGTCCGCCGGCAGTGGCGAGGCGGCGCCCGCCGCCGCGCGACCCGCCTGCGGCGCGCAGCGCATCCTGCTGGTGGAGGACGAGCCCGGCGTGCGCAATGCCATGCGCATGCTGCTCAAGATCGAAGGCTACTCGGTGACCACCGCGGCCAGTGCGGCCGAAGCCATCGACATGATGGGCACGCAAGCGTTCGACCTGCTGGTCACCGACTACCATCTCGAGGGCGGCCGCACGGGCACGCAGGTCATCGCGGCGGCCCGCCAGGCGCTGGGGCCGGACATCAAGGCGGTGCTCGTCACCGGCGACACTTCGCCCGCCGTGCGCGAGCTGCCGGCCGATGCGAACCTGCGCATCACCAGCAAGCCGATCAACTCAGACGAGCTGCTCGCCATGGTGCGCGGCTTGCTCGCGGCCTGAAGCAGCCGGCCGGCGCGCCGGCGCGCGCGCCGGATCCGCCGCCTTGACCAGCACCACGTCGCCCGGCGTGGCATCGACCAGCTTCGCGGTCAGCGTGCCGATCGCGAGCGGATTGGCGTCGCGGTGGCTGACCGCGCCGAGCACCAGCACGTCGTACTGGCGCGCGGCGACCAGCGGTGGCAGCCGCTTCTCGGGCGCGCCCGAGAACATCTGCAGGCGCTCGCAGCCCACGTGGTACTCGCGCACCAGCTGCGCGAGCCGCACGGCGCGCGCCATGCGCTCGATCTCGTCGTGTTGTTCGCGTTCGCTGTAGAGGATGTCGAGCTGGCCGTGCGTGCCCTGCGCCAGCATGCCGGCGGCGTGCAGCACGGCGCGCGCCACCGCCGCCGTCTCGGGGCCCGACACGTCGACCGCCGCGGCGAAACGCGGCGGCTCCGCCCAGGGCCGCGCGCCGGCCAGCAGTACCGGCACGGGGCACTCGCTCGCGAGCTCGCGATCGTCGCCGTGCAGCGTCCACGCGCTCCAGGGGCGCGGGCGCTCGGGCGCCTTGACCAGCAGATCCGGTTGCCGCTCCTCGACTCGTCGCAGCAGCTGGCTGCGCAACGGCTCGTCGCCGCGGAACGAGTTGCCGAACGTCACTTCGTCATGGCCCCGCGCGGCGCAGCGCGCGGCGAACTCGTGCAACAGGCGCGGTTCCGCGACCAGCAACTCGACGCGCGCGCGGAAGCGCCGCGCCAGCGCCAGGGCCTTGTCCAGCACGGCACCGCCGGTGGAGGCGTGCTCGACCACGGCGAGAATTTCCGTGAGTTTCTGCATGGCGGGCGTCAGCCGTCGCGCGCGCAGGCGCGGCACTCCGTCGCGTAAGGCACGACGCGCAGGCGCTCGGCGTCGATCTCGGCGCCGCAGGTTTCACACAGCGTGAACACGCCCTCCTCCAGGCGCGCCAGCGCCGCCTGGATGCGCTGCAGCTCGCAGGTCGCCGACTCCTCGATGGCCTGCAGCACCTCGTCGTTCTCGACCACGATGGCGGCATCGTCGCTGTCGCGCGGCAAGGGCTCGCGTTCGCGACGCAGGTCACGTCGCACGCGATCAATGCGGTCGCGCAGCTCGGCGCCACGGTCCAGCAGCTTCTGGCGGACATGTCGTACGCGTTCTTCGAGGGCAGCAGTGTCCATGGGTGCCATGGTCGGCCGGCAGCGGCGCCGCCGACATTCGCCGCTCCACCTAGATCGTCAGGGGTTCTGCGTACATCCGCACGATTCCGGCCTCTCCATACTCGGGCCATGTATTCCCGGGATACCCAGGCACTCATGGAAGCCGCCGTGGATGCCATCGTGGTCATCGACCATCACGGGCACATCCAGAACATCAACCAGGCGACCCGCGACCTGTTCGGCTACCGCGACGACGAGCTGCTCGGCGAGAACGTCAGCATGCTCATGCCCGAGCCCGATCGCAGCGCGCACGACGCCTACATCGCCCGCTACCTCGCCACGGGCGAGCCGCACATCATCGGCATCGGTCGCGAAGTGGTGGCTTGCCGCAAGGACGGCTCCACGTTTCCGGTGCGGCTTTCGGTGGGACGCGTGCCGGATTCCACGCCGCCGCGCTTCGTCGGGCTGCTGCGCGACATCACGGCCGAGCGCGCCGCCAACGCCGCTCTCAAGCTGCAGCGCGACCGCGCGCAGGCCTTCCTCGAGCTGCACGACTCGATCCTGCTGGAGCTGGACGCCGCGCGGCGCGTGCGCGAGATCAACGCGCGCGGCGCCGAGCTGCTGGGCGCGCCGGCCGAGGAGATCGTCGCGCGCGACTGGCTGGTTTTCATGTACGGCGAAGCCGAACGCGAACGCGCGCGGCACATGCTGGACGACGCACTCGCCAGCGGCGCCTCGCGCGAACGCGAATTCGACTGCCGCGACGCAACCGGCGCGCCGCGGCGCATCTACTGGCGGTGCATCGCGCTGCGCGACGCCGAGGGCCAACCTGCGGGCTGGCTGTGCTCCGGCGCCGACGTCACCGAGCGGCACCGGCGCGAGCAGGAGGCGCATCTCGCCCAGGACCGGCTGACGCGCGTCGCGCGGCTCGCGACCATGGGAGAGATGGCGGCCGGCGTGGCGCACGAGCTGAACCAGCCGCTCACCGCCATCACCACTTATGCGCGCGCCTGCGAGCGCTACCTGGCCATGGACCAGCCGGACCTCGCGGAAGTCAACGAGGCGGTGCGCGAGATCCACGCCGAGGGACAACGCGCCGGCGAGATCATCCGCCGGCTGCGGCAGATGGTGCGCGTCGACGCCCCCGACGAGCGTGCGCCCATCGACGTGAACGCCGCGCTCGTCGAGCTGCGCTCGCTGCTGCTGTCGGACGCGCGCGCACACGACGCGCAACTCTCCATCCGGCTGGCGCCCGACCTGCCGTGCGTCGAAGCCAACGCCGTGCACGTCCAGCAGGTCGTGCTCAACCTGGTGCGCAACGCCCTCGAGGCCGTGCAGGACCGGCCGGCGGGGTCGCGCCGGGTCGAACTATCCACCACGCTCACGGCCAGCGGGGATGTCGAGATCCGCGTGGCGGACAATGGGCCCGGCATCGACCCGGGCATCGCCGACCGGCTGTTCGATCCTTTTTCGACCACCAAGCGCGCGGGGACGGGGCTGGGGCTGGCGATCAGCCGTACCATCATCCAGAGCCACGGGGGTAGTATCGGCACGCGGACGGGCACGCAGGGCGCGGACTTCTATGTGCACCTGCCGGCCGCGTAGAGGTCATCGACATGAAGAAGAATCCGGCGGTCATTGTCGTCGACGACGACGCGGGCGTGCGCAACGCCATGCGCTCGCTGCTCAAGTCCGTGGGACTGGAATGCATGCTGTACGGCTCGGCGCAGGAATTCCTGGCCGCCTATCAACCTTCGCAGCCCGGCTGCCTGGTGCTCGACGTGCGCATGCCGGGCATGAGCGGCCTGGAGCTGCAGCAGCAGCTCAACCTGCGCGGCGCGGTG
>DASTHJ010000045.1:0-13758 GCA_035718265.1 Steroidobacteraceae bacterium
CGGCGAGATCGACATCATGGAGCACGTCGGTTTCGATCCCGGCGTGGTGCACGCGACGGCGCACACCGGCGCGTACAACCACGTGCGCGGCAACCAGCGCACCGCGACGAAGACCGTGCCCGACGCCTGCGACGGGTTCCATCGCTACCAGCTGCGCTGGACGCCCTCACGCATCGCCGTCGGTGTCGACGACCGCTACTACTACCAGTACTCGAACGACGGCTCCGGCAACGCCGAGTGGCCCTTCGACAGCCCGCAATACCTGATCCTCAACATCGCCGTCGGCGGCGACTGGGGCGGCCAGATGGGCGTCGACGACACGATCTTCCCCGTGCAGATGCAGATCGACTACGTGCGCGTCTACCAATAAATGGGGACAGTCCCCCTTTCCTAGCAATCGGGGACGGAGCTGGAATCGATCCGGCGCCAGCGCTTTAGTTTTTCCGCGAAGCTCATGCCCGCGTGCGCGGGACTCGTCGACGGCAACCCTTCGTATTCGATGTGCGCGAATTCCGCGCCGAGCCCGGGGAGCACGAAGCGCCGGTACAGCTCCTCCGCCTTGCGGCCATTGAAGAAGACCCGCCGGATGCGCGGATGCGCGCGGAAGAATTTCGCGAAGTCATTGGCCAGCGCCGAGGCGTGCACGATGGCGCTGTCGAGGCTGCCCGGCCGCTCCGCCGCTGCGAGCACGTCCCACAACGCGATGCCATGGCTCGTCAGGATGCGCGTGCGCTGCGGGTACGGCAGCGGGTCATCCACTGCGAAAATGGCGGAAATCAGCTTCCAGAACGCGTTGTGCGGATGGGCGTAGTACTGCTGCATCCGCAGCGAACGCTGCCCCGGCAGCGAGCCGAGTATCAACGTGTGCGCATCGCGCCTGGCGATCGGCGGGAAGCAGCGGTCGTGTTTCGAGGAACCGCGCCGCGGAGCCCGAGACTTGTGATTTCCTGGCGACATCGTGAAAGCGCGAAATTGTCAATGAAATTGACCACTTCGCGCCAGTCTCGCGACGGAGATCCGCCGCAGCCGACGTCTCACCGCGCGATGCCTGCCAAAAAATCGCCCTCCCCCCGGGTTTCCCGGTGGACATCCGTGCTGATCGCCACGCTCGCCCTGAATCCCGGTCCCGTGGTCCATTCGAGTTCCGCGTCACTGGACCTTGCCCGATTTCGCGGCCAGGTCGTCGTCGTCGATTTCTGGGCCTCCTGGTGCAAACCCTGCCGCCAATCCATCCCCTGGCTGAACGCTCTTCGCGAGCGTTACGGGCCCCAGGGTCTCACGATCATCGGCGTGAACGTCGATGCCGAGCGGACCGACGCCGAGAAGTTCCAACGCGAGGTGCCGATCGCATTCGAGGTGCTGTACGACCCTGCAGGCAAGCTCGCCGCACAATTCGGCGTGCAAGGCATGCCGAGCACTTTCATATTCGATCGCGAAGGCAAGCTGGTGCGCACGCTGCTGGGATTTCGCGCCAACCACAGCGGCGAACACGAAGCCGCCATCCAGGATCTTTTGAAAGGGAAATCGACCTCATGACGAATCACAGGACCGCAATGACTCTGCTACGGATGCTGTCGGCCGCGCTGGCTTTCCAGGCACTGGCCGGATGCGCAAACGTCAAACCCTGGGAGCGCGAAGTCCTCGCCCGCGACGACATGCAGCTCGATGCCAACGCGCTCGACACCGCGCTCGACGATCACATCTATTTCAGCAAGGAAGGCAGCAGCGGCGGACGCGGTTTCGGCGGCGGCGGCTGCGGCTGCAACTGATGGCCCGCGACGACAAGCGCATCGGCGGCGCGCTCGCCGCGGCAGCGTGCGGATTGCTGGGCGCAGCCGCGCCGGGCAAATCCACCGCCGCCGAACCCCAAACCCGCCCGCAGGAAGGCTCCTGGGATATCGACAGCGCTTTCCTCTATTACGGGGAAAGCGACGGCCGTGTGCAGGACGCCAGCCTCAGCGCCATCGCGATCCGCGACTTCGGCGACGAGCACAAACTCTCGCTGGACCTGAGCGTGGACACGCTCACCGGCGCATCGCCCAGCGGCGCGATCGCCAGCGGCCAGCCGCAGACGTTCACCAGCCCCTCCGGGCGGGACACCTATTCCACGTCGGCGGGCAAGATCCCCCTGGACAGCAGTTTCCGCGACACACGCTTCGCGCTGAATGCCGGCTGGTCGCAGCCGTTCGCGCGTCTCTGGTCGTTCAATGCGGGCGTCGGCCTGTCCACCGAATACGACTACCAGCACCTCGGCGTGAATGCCGGCCTCACCCGCGACTTCAACCAGCGCAACACCACGTTGAGCGTGGCGGCCGCGTATGGGCAGGACAAGGTGAAGCCGGTGGGTGGATTGCCCGTGCCTTTCAGCGCGATGGGCGACGTCGGCGACGACTCCAGCCGCTCCGGCGACAGCGACGACAAGAACGTGCTCGACGTACTCGTCGGCGTCACGCAGGTTCTCGGCCGGCACAGCCTCCTCAGGCTCAACTACTCGTACTCGGATTCCTCCGGCTATCTCACAGATCCGTACAAGATCCTGAGCCTCGTGGACCCGGTCACCGGCCAGCCGGTCGTGCACACGCCCGCACCGGGTGTCGCCGGCCCCTCCGGCGTCTATCTATTCGAGCATCGCCCGGATTCGCGCCGGCGGCAGGGGCTGTATGCCGAGCTGCGCGAGGATTTCTCCGGCAAGGTGTTGTCGCTCGGATATCGATACTCGACCGACGACTGGGAGGTCGATTCGCACACGCTCGAGGGCCGGCTGCGGTTCCCGCTGGGCGAACGTGGCTATCTCGAGCCCCACCTGCGTTACTACACGCAGACTGCCGCCTCGTTCTATCGCTACAGCCTCGCCGCCGGCGCGCCCTTGCCGGAATTCGCCAGCGCGGATGCCCGGCTCGCGGACCTGGATGCATTCACCGCGGGCCTCAAGTACGGACGCCAGACCGCCGGAGGCAATGAATGGAACGCCCGCCTCGAGTTCTACCATCAGACCAGCAAGGCGCCGGCGGCGACACGGGTCGGCAACCCGGCGGGCAACGTCCTGATGCCGGACTTCGACGCGGTGATCCTGCAATTCGGATACCACTTCAGTCTCTGAACGCCGCGGGGCTGCGGCGGGCGCAATTTCGCGCCATGGGCAGTCCCTGCGAAGTGCTCGTGGATTCTCCCCACGAGCAGCCGGCGCAGGCGGTGACCAGCGCAGTCGCCGCCTGCGCCTGGCGCATCGAGCGCAAGTTCAGCCGCTATCGCGACGACAGCGTGGTCTCGCGGATCAATCGAAGCGCGGGCGCGCCTTGCGAAGTCGACGAGGAAACCGCGCGCCTGCTCGACTTCGCCGATCACATGTGGCGCATTTCCGGCGGCAAGTTCGACATCACCAGCGGCGTATTGCGACGTGCGTGGAAATTCGACGCCGGTGCGCAGGCGCCTTCGGCCGACGAGATCCGCGGGTTGCTGCCGCTGGTCGGCTGGTCGCACGCGACCTGGCAACGACCGCACCTGAGCCTGCTTCCGGGCATGGAAATCGACTTCGGCGGCATCGGCAAGGAGTACGCGGTCGACATTGCGATCGCGATGGCCGCGCAGATCACCGCCGACCCGGTGCTCGTGAATTTCGGCGGCGATCTCGCGGCCACGGGCCCGCGCGCGGATGGCGGTAGCTGGCGCGTGGGAGTCGAGGGGGCGGGAGCCATGCCATCGTCGGCGACGCAAATCCCCTGGACCCTCGATCTCGCGGGCGGCGCGCTCGCCACCAGCGGCGATACCTATCGATTCGTCACCGAGGCCGGCCGGCGCAGGCCACATATCCTCGATCCGCGCACCGGCGAGCCGGTTCGCGGCGCGCCGCATTCGATCACCGTCGCCGCGCCCACCTGCGTGCAAGCCGGAATGTGGTGCACGCTGGCCATGCTGGAAGGCCACGGCGCCGAATCATTTCTCGAGCGGGAAGGACTGCGCTACTGGGTGCAGCGCGACTGATCTCGTGCCCTGACGGGCACGATGCAAGTGATTGATCGGCATGGTGACTTGAGTTCCATACAGTACTGGGCGCGGCCGACCCCTGGTTATGCTCGAACCGACTCCGCCGCTTAAACTCCTTGGTTTCGTTTCTTTCGCGCCCATTTCGGCGCTCGACAAATGCAAACCATCAAGATCCGCGGCGCCCGCACCCACAACCTGAAAAACGTCGACGTCGACCTGCCGCGCGAGAAGCTGATCGTCATCACGGGCCTTTCCGGCTCCGGCAAGTCCTCGCTGGCTTTCGACACGCTGTACGCCGAGGGTCAGCGGCGCTACGTCGAGTCGCTCTCGGCCTATGCGCGCCAGTTCCTCTCGATGATGGACAAGCCGGACGTCGACAGCATCGAGGGGCTGTCGCCCGCGATCGCCATCGAGCAGAAGGCCACCTCGCACAATCCGCGCTCCACGGTCGGCACCGTCACCGAGATCTACGACTACCTGCGCCTGCTGTTCGCGCGCGCCGGCATCGCGCGCTGCCCGGACCACGGCGTGCCGCTGGAAGCGCAGACCGTGAGCCAGATGGTCGACCAGATCGTCAAGCGCCCCGAAGGCGAGGCCGTGCTGCTGCTCGCGCCCATGGTCGTGGACCGCAAGGGCGAGCACGCCGACATCTTCGAGCAGCTTCGCGGCCAGGGCTTCGTGCGCGCGCGCATCGACGGCCGCGTGCACGACCTGGACGCGTTGCCAAAGATCGATCCGAAGAAGAAGCACACCATCGAGGCGGTGGTGGACCGCCTGCGCATCCGTCCGGACGCGGCGACGCGCCTCGCCGAATCGCTCGAGACGGCGCTCAAGCTGACCGGCGGCACGGCGCGACTGGCGCCCTACGACGCAGACAAGCCATCGAAGTCCGGCGACGAAGTGCTGTTCTCCGCGCGCCAGGCCTGCCCGGTTTGCGGCTACAGCGTGCCGGCGCTCGAGCCGAAGATGTTCTCGTTCAACAGTCCGGCGGGCGCCTGCCCCACCTGCGACGGCATCGGCCTCAAGGACTTCTTCGACCCGGCACGCGTGGTCGCCTATCCGCACCTGTCGCTGGCCGGCGGCGCGATCCGCAGCTGGGACCGCAAGAACGCCTACTACTACGCGCTGATCACCGCCATGGCGCGGCACTACAAGTTCGACCCGGAAACGCCGTGGGAGGAGCTGCCCAAGAAGGCGCAGCAGGTCATGCTCTACGGCAGCGGCAACGACGAAGTGGAGTTCCGCTACCAGCACGGCAACGGCCGCACCTCCAGGCGCAAGCATCGCTTCGAAGGCATCATTCCGAACCTCGAGCGGCGCTACAAGGAAACCGACTCACTGCCGGTGCGCGAGGAGCTCGCCAAGTATCTCGGCACGCAGCCCTGCCCCGACTGCCATGGCACGCGCCTCAATCGCACGGCACGCAACGTATTCGTGGGCACGCATTCGTTGCCGGAGATCGCGCATCTGACCGTCGGTGACGCGAAGCAGTTGTTCGCCTCGCTGGACGTCTCCGGCTGGCGCGCCGAGGTCGCCGACAAGATCGTCAAGGAAGTCGGCGACCGGCTGCGCTTCCTGGTCGACGTGGGACTCGACTACCTGACGCTCGATCGCAGCGCCGAGTCACTGTCGGGCGGCGAGGCGCAGCGCATCCGGCTCGCGAGCCAGGTGGGCTCGGGCCTGACCGGCGTCATGTACATCCTCGACGAGCCCTCCATCGGCCTGCACCAGCGCGACAACCAGCGCCTGCTGGGCACCCTCAAGCACCTGCGCGATCTGGGCAACACCGTGCTGGTCGTGGAGCACGACGAGGAAGCCATCCGCGCGGCCGATCACGTGCTCGACATCGGGCCGGGCGCCGGCGTGCACGGCGGCGAGGTGGTCGCTTCCGGAACACCCGCGGACATCGTCGCGGACCGCAACTCGGTCACCGGCGCCTATCTTTCCGGGCGCAAGAAGATCGCCTTGCCGACGCTGCGCACGCCGCGCGATCCGAAGCGCGCGATCACCGTGCGCGGCGCCCGCGGCAACAATCTCAAGAACATCACCGCGGAATTCCCGCTGGGCCTGTTCACCTGCGTGACCGGTGTGTCGGGCTCGGGCAAGTCGACGCTGGTCAACGACACGTTGTTCACGCACGCCAACCACGCGCTGAACGGCACGGTCATGGACATGGCGCCCTGCGACGAAGTCGAAGGCCTCGGCGAAATCGACCGCATCATCGACATCGACCAGAGTCCCATCGGCCGCACGCCGCGCTCCAACCCCGCCACCTACACGGGACTGTTCGGCCCGCTGCGCGAGCTGTTCGCCGAGGTGCCCGAAGCGCGCACGCGCGGCTACGACGCCGGGCGCTTCAGCTTCAACGTCAAGGGCGGCCGCTGCGAAGCCTGCCAGGGCGACGGGCTCATCAAGGTGGAGATGCACTTCCTGCCCGACGTGTACGTGCCCTGCGACGTCTGCAAGGGCCAGCGCTACAACCGCGAGACCCTCGAGATCCGCTGGCGTGGCAAGAACATCCACGAGGTGCTGCAGATGACCGTCGAGGACGCGCTGCGGCTGTTCCAGAACATCCCGGGCGTCGGTTCGCGCCTGCAGACGCTGATGGACGTGGGTCTCGGCTACCTGCAGCTCGGCCAGAGCGCCACCACGCTCTCCGGCGGCGAAGCGCAACGCGTCAAGCTGGCACGCGAGCTGGCCAAGCGGGCCACGGGGCGCACGCTGTACATCCTGGACGAACCCACCACCGGCCTGCATTTCCACGACGTCGCGCAGCTGCTGGACGTGCTGCATCGGCTGCGCGACGAGGGCAATACCGTGGTGGTCATCGAGCACAATCTCGACGTGATCAAGACGGCCGACTGGATCATCGACCTCGGCCCGGAAGGCGGCGCCGGCGGCGGCAACATCCTGGTCGCCGGCACGCCCGAGGAAATCGCGCGCCACAAGAAATCCTACACGGCGAAGTTCCTCGCGCCGCTGCTGGATGCGATGTAGCCACCGCCGCTCACGGGCAGGCCGGTTCGTCAGGGCGCCCGCAGTCCGTCGATGTATTGCTGCGCCAGCCTCTGCACGCCGTCGGCGATGACCGTGTGCTCGAAGACCGCATCGTTGATCAGCGTGAACTCCGTGGCATCCCGCAGGTGCGATTCGGTCGTGGACTGCAGGCGTTCACCGGACGCCCCGTATTGATTGGTGACCCGGCTGGTGAAGCCGGCCACGCCGTCGACGATGTCGAACTCGCTGAGCACCGTCAACGGATTTCCCATGGCATCGTACGTGTGCGTGACGCGATTCAGTTCCTCGAACTCGCCGTCGACGTCGTGATCGACCCGATCGTCCTGCTGCAGGATCCGGTGCTGCGCGTCGTAGGTGAAGGTGGTGCGGGCGACGAGCTCGGGCGTGCCGTCCGCATCGGCGTCGTACTCGTTGAGTTCGGTCAGCAGGAAACCGGCGTCGTCATGGCTGGAAGTGGTGACGGTGCGCGAGTCCGCGACACCGTCTTCATTGAAGTCGTGGACCTGCACGTGGCGGGTCGCGCCCGGCGCGGCGCCGCCATACTCGAA
Organism: Steroidobacteraceae bacterium; assembly: GCA_035718265.1. Taxonomy (GTDB): domain Bacteria; phylum Pseudomonadota; class Gammaproteobacteria; order Steroidobacterales; family Steroidobacteraceae; genus CADEED01. The sequence continues at coordinate 7,551 of DASTHJ010000045.1, forward strand.
GATCTCGTGAATGCTCGATTCGAACCTGCCGTCGGCATCGTGATCCGTGCGTGCCGTCAGCTCGAGCTGCCGGTCGCTCGTGTCGTAGGAAGCCTCGACGGTGTGCCGTTCGTTGGCGACCGCGTCGACGCCGAAGTCGAGTTCCTCGGTCATCTGCGTCACGTTGTGGCGGGCATCGAAGGTGAAGCTCGTCGAGCGCCGGGAGTCGATGGTGCCGTCCGCGCCATTGTCGCTGTCGGCCACATCCGCCACCGCGAAGCCATGATCGTCATTGGTGAGCGTGCGCCGCAGGCGCAACAGGTGCTCGCCCGTGCCGTCGCCGTCGTGCTGCTCGTCGCTGTCCAGCAGGTTGCCGCCGGCGTCGTAATGGTTCGCGACTTGCAGCGAAGCCGGCGGCTGTCCGGCGATCGTGACGGTCTGCATCGATTGCGCGACCACGCGGCTCAGCATGTCGTACTGCCAGGTGCTTTCGAGGTCGGTCGCCTGGTCGCCGTCCAGGTCGACGCGCAACGCCGCCAGCGCGCCATTCGTGTACGACGTCTGCGTCACGATGGGCGTGTATTGCGGCAGCGTCGTCACGACGCGCTCTTCGGCATGCACCGGCACCTGCATCGCCATGGCGCGGTACAAAAATACCAGCGGCTGTGAGTTCGGCAGGTTGCCGGTGAGATCCGGGACGCGTCGGCGCAACTGCGAGGCGAACTGCGCCACGGTGAGATCGAAGTCGAGCTCTCCCGCCGCCAGGCCCGCGGCCTGGTCGCCGACGGATATTCCATTCGCGGGATCGTGGTCGCGGTCGAGCGCGATCAGCAGCCGCTCGATGTTGATGGCCCTGCTGAAGGCACTCGCCTCGCGGCTGGCGCGATCCAGCGCTGTGCGCAGCGCCGGCTCGGTGGTGGGCGGCGTGGCGCCGGCGAGCGTGAACGGCGTGATCACGGCCGCGGCCGTGACGGTGCCGAGGACCACGTTGCCGATGGAGAAGGTCACCATCTCTCCGGGCAGATATGCGAACGTGCCCGCGGCATCGGTCTTGCCCTGGCGCGTCTCCGTGGCATAGGCCACACCCGCGACGCCGCCGGCCTGCAGCACGCCCGTGGCCTCCATGGGCTCCTGCGGCGCCGGAGGCGCCGGCGGTTTCTGGCCGCCATAGCCGCCGCCTCCGCAGGCCGCGAGCGAGAGCGCCAATCCGAGGGTTCCGATCGATCTGATGTCCATGCCCTTCCGGACGCAAAGGGCCTGGAAAAGCGGACTCACGGCCCGATGGGCGTTGCTCCCCCGAAATGCGTGACCTCGCGCGCATCGACGATGCCGTCGGCCTCGAAGTCCTGCTCGCGGATCCTTTCGACGAGCTCGCCGGCAGGATCGAAGACTTCCGTGATGATGATGCGGCGATTGGCGATGCCATCGCCGTCGGAATCCTTGTCGATGACGCGAGTGAGGCTGCGAAGTGCAGACGATGCAGCGGGATGCGGCGCAGGTGCCGGCGCGGCGACGGGAACACGCGTGTCGGGGGGCGATGCGGCCACGGTGGCCTCGATCACGGGTGCATCGCCCCGCGCGCCCTCACAACCTTGCAGCAGAACGATGGCAAGGGCGAGAAATCCCAGGACTTGCTGCTTCATTTCGTAGGATTCAACTGACCACACGCTCCGGTCTCCGCCTTCGCCAGGTGCTCCACCTTTTCCGCACACTGCCGGACTTCTTTTACGTGAGCCCGCCTTAACGACTGATGAAGCGCTTCGAGACCGCACCCCACCCGGTGATCTACTGGCTGATCGGCATGTCCGTGGCGGCGGTCTTCGTCATCGACGTCCGCACCCCGATCGGAGTCGCCACCTGGCTGCTCTACCTGCTGCCCATCCTGATGTGTTTCCTGTCGCCCAAGCCGTGGCTGCCCCTGCTGCTGGCGACCGCGTCCACCGGGCTCATCGTCGCGGACTGGTTCCTGTCGCCGGGGGTCGTGGGATCGGCCGACATGGCGCTGATCAATCGCGGGCTCGGACTCGTCTGCATCTGGACCACCGCGGTCCTGGCCCGCTTCGTGCTGGTGACGCGCCTGCGCCTGCGCGAAGAGCAGTGGCTGCGCGTGGCGCGCGTGCGGCTCGCCGAAACCATGGTCGGCGAGCAATCCCTGGCCCGCATGGGACAGCGCGTGCTCGAGTTCCTGGCCAACTACCTGGACGCACAGGCCGGCGTGATGTACGTGGCCGAGGCGAGCGGCACATACAGCCGGGTTGGCATCATTGGCGTCGACGCCGCGGCGGCCGCTCCGACCGCAGTCCAGCCCGGCGAAGGCTTGCTGGGCCGAGCCATCGCGGAGAAGAAGCCACAACGCATCGAGCACCTGCCGCCCGACTACCTGCGCATCGGCTCGGGCCTGGGCAGCCGCAAGCCGCATGCCCTGCTGGTGGCGCCGCTCACCGTGGACGATGCCACGCACGGTGTCATCGAGCTGGGCTTCCTGCATCCGACGTTCGACTCGGACATCGAACTGCTGGCGAGTGCCGGCGAATCCGTGGCCATCGCGATCCGCACGGCCATGCTGCGCCAGGAGCGCGAAAACCTGCTGCAGGAGACCCAGCGGCAGGCGGAGGAATTGCAGGCGCAACAGGAAGAACTGCGCGTCGCGAACGAGGAGCTGCTCTCGCACAGCGCGCAGCTGCGCGACTCGCAGGCACGCCTGGAGACGCAACAGGCCGAGCTCGAGCAGACCAACGTGCAGCTCGAGGAGCATGCGCAGAAGCTCGGCCGCCAGCACGACGAACTGGTCGAGACCAAGCTCGACCTGGAACGCAAGGCGGCCGACCTGGCGCGCGCCAACCGCTACAAGAGCGAATTCCTCGCCAACATGTCGCACGAGCTGCGTACGCCGCTCAACAGCTCGCTGATCCTCGCCAAGCTGCTGGCCGACAACCGCGAAGGCAACCTGACGCCCGAGCAGGTCAAATACGCACGCGGCATCACCTCGGCCGGCAACGACCTGCTCGCGCTGATCAACGACATCCTGGATCTGTCCAAGATCGAGGCCCGCAAGATCGAGCTGTCGCATGCCCGCGTGAACCTCGCGGATCTGGCAATGCGCCTCGCCGAGACGTTCGAGCCGCTCGCGCTCGAGAAGCAGATCCTGTTCCGCGTGGAACGCGATGCGGATGTGCCGGAATCCATCGACACGGACGGACAGCGTCTGTCGCAGATCCTGCGCAACCTGCTGTCGAACGCCATCAAGTTCACCGAGCGCGGCACCGTGACGCTGGAGATCCGCTCGCGGGCAGGGCACGTCGAGTTCGGCGTGCGCGACACCGGCATCGGTATCGCCGAGGAACACCAGCAGGCCATCTTCGAGCCGTTCCGCCAGGCCGACGGCACCACGAACCGGCGCTTTGGCGGCACCGGGCTCGGGCTCTCGATCTCGCGCGAGCTGGCGCGGCTGCTCGGCGGACGGATCACGCTCGAGAGCCGACCGGGTGAAGGCAGCCTGTTCCGGCTCGTGCTGCCGCTCGTGCCGCCGGCCTCACCCCAGGCCGTCACCGGCCAGGAGTCGGCCGCCGTGCCCGCCATGGCGCCCGCGGCGGTCCCCACGGTGCACCCGGTTCCGGGCGCAAATGGCGCGCACCCGTCCGCCCGTCCCGCCCGGGGCACCGCGCTCGCGGACGATCGCGCCCGCCTGACCCAGGATGGCGCGGACGACAGTCGCGTGCTGCTGGTGATCGAGGACGATCCGCTGTTCGCGCGCGTGCTCTACGACCTCGCGCACGAGCTCGACTTCACCTGCCTGCTCGCGGCCACGGCGGATGAAGGCATGGAGCTGGCCACGCAGTTCCGCCTGGCCGCGGTCATCCTCGACATCAAGCTACCCGACCATTCGGGCCTCACGGTGCTCGACCGCCTCAAGCACAACCCGGCCACGCGCCACGTGCCCGTGCAGGTGATCTCGGCCGAGGACAACACGCGTGCCGCGCGCGCCATGGGCGCCGCGGGGTCGCTGATCAAGCCCGTGGATCGTGAGGCCCTGCATGCCACGTTGCTCGGACTGAAGCAGAAGTTCGCGAGCGAAGAGCGCACCGTGCTCGTGGTCGAGGACAACGCCTTGCAGCGCGAGAGCATCGTGCAATTGCTGGCGAGCGACAACACGCGCGTGGTGACGGCGGACGATGCCGCCGCGGCGCTCGACCAGCTGCGCAGCACCACGTTCGACTGCATGGTGCTGGATCTCACGCTGCCCGACACTTCTGGCTACGAGCTGCTGGAGCGCATGGCGGCGGACGACTCCTATGCGTTCCCGCCGGTGATCGTCTACACCGGCCGGCAGATCTCGACGGAGGAGGAGCAGCAGCTGCGCAAGTATTCGCGCTCCATCATCATCAAGGGCGCGAAGTCGCCGGAGCGGCTGCTCGACGAGGTCACGCTGTTCCTGCACCAGGTCGAAGGGCGACTTCCGCCCGACCGCCAGCGGATGCTGGCAGAAGCCAGGAAGCGTGACGCGGCCTTCGAGGGGCGACGCATCCTCGTGGTCGAGGACGACGTGCGCAACATCTTTGCGCTGTCCTCGGTGCTGGAGCCGCTCGGCGGCAACATCATCATCGCGCGCAACGGCCGCGAAGCGCTGACGCGTCTTTCCGGCAAGCCCAGGCCCGACATCGTGCTCATGGACATCATGATGCCGGAGATGGATGGCATCGAAGCCATGCAGGAGATCCGCAAGCAACCCGAATTGCGCGATCTGCCGATGATCGCGCTCACGGCCAAGGCCATGCCCGACGATCAGCAGCGCTGCCTCGCCGCCGGCGCCAACGACTACATCACCAAGCCGATCGACGTCGACAAGCTGGTCTCGTTGCTGCGCATCTGGATGCCGAATTGAGGTGGCCGCACGCGGGCGACAACCGGACCCGGATCTCGAGGTCCGCCTGCTGCTCGAGGCCATCTTCGACCGCTATCACTACGACTTTCGGTCGTACGCGATGGCTTCGCTCAAGCGCCGCCTGGCGCAGGCCTGCGACACACTGGGAACGGCGACGCTGTCCGGGCTGCAGGAACGCGTGCTGCACGAACCGGAAACCTTCGCGACGCTGCTGCAGTACCTCACCGTGCAGGTCAGCGACATGTTCCGCGACCCCACGTTCTTCCTGGCGATCCGCCGGCAGGTGTTGCCGGTGCTCGCCACCTATCCGTCCATCAAGGTCTGGGTGGCCGGCTGCAGCACCGGCGAGGAGGCATATTCGCTGGCCATCCTGCTGCTGGAAGAAGGGCTGCTGGATCGCACGATCATCTATGGCACGGACATCAACGCGCAGAGCCTGCGTACGGCCGCCAACGGCGTGTACGAGCTGTCGCGCCTGCGCGGCTTCACGGAGAACCATCGTCGCTCGGGGGCGACGACGTCGCTGTCCGACTACTACCACGCCTCGGGCAGGTCCGCGATCATGGATGCCTCGTTGCGCCGCAAGATCACGTTCTCGGATCACAGCCTTGCGACCGACAACGTGTTCTCCGAGGTGCACCTCGTGACCTGCCGGAACGTGCTCATCTACTTCGACCAGGCATTGCAGGATCGCGCGCTGCGGCTGTTCGGCGATTCGCTGATCAGCCGCGGGTTCCTCGGCCTCGGTGCCAAGGAAAGCCTGCGATTCAGCGCCGTCGCGCAGCAGTTCGACGACTTCGCAGTGTCGGAGCGCATCTACCGCAAGGCGACGCCGTGAGCGCCGTGGAGCTCGTCGTGATCGGCGGATCGGCGGGTGCCATCGAAGTGCTGCATCGCGTGATCGAACGGTTGCCGGCCGACTTCGCACCGGCCATGGCCGTCGTGATCCACCTGCCGCCGGACGGCCCCAACCTGCTCGCGGAAATCTTTACAACCCGCGGCGGCCTCGACCTGAAGCCTGCCGAAGACAAGGAAGCGATCGTCGGCGTGACGATCTATTTCGCCACCCCGGACTACCATCTGCTGGTGGAAAAGGGCGGCACTTTTGCCCTCTCGCTGGACGAGCGAGTGCATTTCTGTCGGCCGGCGATCGACGTGCTGTTCGAGTCGGCGGCCGAGGCCTATGGAAATCGCCTGCTGGGCGTCATCCTTTCCGGGTCGAATGCCGACGGGGCGGCCGGCCTGCGGGCAATCGCCGCCGCCGGGGGCCTGACGGCGGTACAGTTCCTTGAAAGTGCCGAAATGACCGCCATGCCTGCGGCCGCCCTGGAGGCGGTGCCGGGGAGC
>DASTHJ010000046.1:0-4263 GCA_035718265.1 Steroidobacteraceae bacterium
GGCCCCAACAACCTGAGACCGGCCGGCGGTCGCGCCAGCCGGCGCGCCTGGCGCAGGAAATCCGTGGCGACCGGCAGCGTCGCGGCAGAGGCGCGCAGCGCCGCGATGTGCGCGAATGGCGGCCAGCCGGCAGCCGCACGCTCCTCGAGCGCGGCGCGCGCGAAGCCGTCATAGCCCTCGCGCAGCAGGCTGGTCAGCAGCGGATGTTCCGGGTACTCGGTCTGGATCAGCACCTCGCCGGCGCGGGTGCCGCGGCCGGCGCGGCCGGCGACCTGCACGATGGTCTGCGCCACGCGCTCCGGCGCGCGGAAGTCGGCGCTGAACAGGCCCTGGTCGGCGTTCAACACCACGACCAGCGTGACGCTCGGGAAATCGTGGCCCTTGGTCACCATCTGTGTGCCGACCAGAATGCGCGCCTCGCCGCTGGCGATGCGGCTGACCACCGACTCGAGGTCGCCGCGCCGGCGCACCACGTCGCGATCCAGCCGCGCGATCGGCATGTCCGGGAACAGGCTGGACAGCGTTTCCGCGACGCGTTCCGTGCCCTGGCCCACGTGCCGCACGGGATACCCGCATTGCGGACACTTCTCCGGCAACGGTGCATCCGCTCCGCAGTGGTGGCAGCGCAGGCGACGCGCGGCCAGGTGTACCGTCAGCCGCGCGTCGCAGTCGCGGCACGGCGCGATCCAGCCACAGGCCGTACAGGCGAGCGTCGGCGAATATCCGCGCCGGTTGATGTACACCAGCACCTGGCCGCCTTCGCGCAGATGCCGCTGCATGGCTTCGATGGCAGGAGTCGCGATCCCCGAGCGCACGGCGTGCTCGCGCAGGTCGATCAGCGCGGCGCGCGGTGGCAATGCCTGCCCGGCGCGGCGCGGCAAGGACAGGCGCGCGAACCTGCCCGTGGCCACGTTCTGCAGGGTTTCGAGCGAGGGCGTCGCCGAGCCGAGCACGATGGGGACCTGCGCGCGCTGGGCTCGCAGGATGGCGAGATCGCGCGCCGAGTAGCGGAACGCGCTCTCGTGCTGCTTGAACGAGGCGTCGTGTTCCTCGTCGACGATCACGATGCCCAGCTCCGGCACCGGCGCGAACACTGCCGAGCGCGTGCCCAGCACGATGCGCGCCTGCCCCGACACGCATTCGCGCCATGCCAGCAGCCGTTCGCCGTCCGACAGGCCGGAATGCAGCACGGCGGTGCGCACCGCGAAGCGCTCGCGAAACCGTCCCACGAGCTGCGGGGTCAGCCCGATTTCCGGTACCAGCACCAGCGCCCGACGATCACGGCGCAGCGCATGCTCCACGGCGTGCAGGTAGACCTCGGTCTTGCCGCTGCCGGTGATGCCGTGCAGCAGCAGCGGCGCGAACGTTCCGGCAGCGGCGTCGATCGCCGCGACCGCCGTTGCCTGCTCGGGACTGAGTTGCGGGCCCCGGTCGCGCAGCAGCGGCGCATCGTCGATGAGCGGATCGTCCGGAGTTTCAGCCGAGGATGCGAAGCCGCGCGCCACCAGTGCGCGCATCGGCGCGCGCCACTCACCTAATTTCTCTTCGAGCTGCGTATTGCCGATGCCGGCGCCATCGCGCAATACCTCGAGCAGCTCGCGTTGCCGGCGCGCGCGTGCCAGCTCGCCAGCGGCCAGCGCCGCGAGGCCGCGCTCGGTTGCAAACCAGCGCTCGCTGAGCGCGCGCGACGGCGCGCCGTGGCGCGCCAGCTTCGGCAGCGCCGCGCTCATCACTTCGCCGATCGGATGGTGGTAGTACTGCGCCGCGAACTCGAGCAACGCCAGCACTTCGCCATCGACGACCGGCTCGGCATCGATGACTTCGATCAGTGGCTTGAGTTTTTCGGCGGGCAACTCCGACCGGTCGGCGAGCGAATGCACGATGCCCACCAGTCGCTGGCGACCGAAGGGCACCCGCACCCGGACGCCGGGCTGCGCCGCGAACGCCGAGTCGCGCGCCGGCGGGAGGTAGTCGAACAGCCGGCGCAGCGGCGCATCGAGCGCCACGCGCACAATCGGCTGCGTCAAGCGAAGGCCTTCAGGGTTTTCCACAGTGTGTGTGGATAAGTCTGTGGATGGCGTCGGAGACAGCCTACAAAAATGCCGTGTTTTTGCAGTTTCTCGTTCGACTGATCGAATCGTGAGCACATCGAGGCGATGCCAAAGGAAACAATCACTTAGCGAACGAGCGTCGCGCCGGCGCCCGTCTTATGGAATGGACGTGACGTCGCGCCTGCGAGATTGTTCGTAAGTTCCTGATTCACGGAATCGCAATGCGTGGGAAAGGTGCGTCAACGGCGCGCGGCGCAGCGCGTTACACCGCTCATGACCGCGTTTGCTACGCTCGCCGGCGTTTATAGCACGCCCGATCGCGCGTCCGATTTCGGAGTCGAGCGCAGTCAGGATCAGGGAGTAATGACCAGTCGCGCGCTCGAGCAATTCCTGGCCAGTGTCGAGAAGCGTGCCTTCAAGATCGCGCAATTGGGTCTGCGCAACGACGACGACGCGCTCGATGCCGTGCAGGACGCCATGATGAAACTGGTTCAGTCCTATGCGTCGCGCGGCGTGGACGAGTGGCGACCGCTGTTCTATCGCATTCTCGCCAATCGCATCCGCGACCTGCAGCGCCGGCGCACGGTGCGCGGCCGCATCATGGCCTGGCTGCCGGTGCGTGATGCCGAGGAGGACGAGGATTTCGATCCGATCGCCCAGGCGCCGAGCCCGGAGGCGAATCCGGCGCGGCGCCTCGAGCTCGACGAGGCCATCGGCGCGCTCGAAACGGCCGTGGCGCAGCTGCCGCCGCGCCAGCAGCAGGCGTTCCTGCTGCGCAATTTCGAAGGGCTCGACGTGGCGCAGACGGCGAGTGCCATGGGATGCTCGGAAGGCAGCGTGAAGACCCACTACTTCCGCGCGCTGGAAACGCTGCGCGCACGCCTGGGCGATGTGATCTAGGGCTGGATATGGACCAGGATTTCGAGAAACGAACACGCGAATTGCTGGACGAGAGCACGCAGCGGCTCGACGGCCGCACACTTTCGCGCCTGACACAGGCGCGTCACGCCGTGCTCGACGCCGCACGCACACCGGCGCGCCGGCGCTGGAGCATGTTCGTGCCGGCGGGCGTGGCGGCGGCCGTGGCGCTGCTGGTCGTGCTGTGGAACCGGCCCGGTATCGAAGGGGCGCCGTCCATCGCCGGGCAGGTGGCCGCCGAGGACATCGACATGCTCTCCGATGCCGACGCCCTGGCGTTCGTCGACGGCGAGGAGCTGGAGTTCTACGAATGGGCCGCGGGTGAGCTCGACACATGAGCGATCCGAAGACCGATCCGGTGCCGGACGAGGACCTGCTGGAATTCCTCGGCGGCATCGACGAGCTCAATGACGAGGCGAAGGGCGAAGGCGAGGGCGAGGACTTTTCCGATTTCCTGGCGAATGCCGACATCGATCCGCTCGCGGACGCGGCCAGAAAGCCGCAGCCGCCGGACAAAGAGAAAGCACATGAGTGATTCGCGCGGTTTCCTGGCCACACGTCGCGTCGCACTGGCGGCGCTGCTGGCGGTCGGCCTGCACCTGTCAGTCGGCCGCGCGCGCGCCGAGCCGCCGGCCGGGCAGACACCCGCCGCCATCGAATGGAACACGCTCGCGCCCGAGGAACAGAAGGCGTTGAGCCGCTTCAGTGACTCGTGGAATACGCTGCCGCCGGAACGCCAGCAGCGCCTGCTGCGCGGCACGCGACGCTGGCTCGCGATGACGCCCGAACAGCGCGATCGCGCGCGCGAGCGTTACAAGCGCTGGAGTGAGCTCACCGACGAGCAGCGCCAGCTCGCCCGGCAGCGCTGGCATCGGTTCCGCCAGCTGCCACCCGAACAGCAGGCGCGCGTGCGCGAGGGATTCCGCAACTTCCGCAAGCTCACACCCGAGCAGAGACACCGGCTGCGCGAGCGCTGGCAGAACGCCACCCCCGAGCAGCGGCAGAAGTGGCTGGAGCGGCGTAGGCAGATGCGCGAGCGCCGCGAAGCGGCCCGCCCCGAGCCCTGATCAGCGGATCATTGCGCCGGGGCACCCGACGGCGGCTTCGGGATGTGTCTGGTCTTCGGGCCCGGGCTGGCCCAGTTGATCACGAAATAGGTCGCGGCCGTGTCGCCGACGTTCTGCACGGCGTGTGGTTGCATCGAGGCGAAGAACAGCACGGACCCGGGACCCACGACGATCTCCTGGCCGTTCACGTGCGCCTGCAGCGTGCCTTCCTTGACGATCACCATCTC
>DASTHJ010000047.1:0-8315 GCA_035718265.1 Steroidobacteraceae bacterium
GCCGGTAGATAGTCGAGCGCGGCCAGGATGGATTCGCGCATCTGTTCGCGACCGGCACTGCGCAGAGGATCTCCCGGCTCGCCGCACAGCAGCGACTCCAGGGCCGCGCGGATCGCCGGGTCGTCCTCGGCCAGGCGCGGCGCCGCGGACCAGGCCCGGGTCTCCTCCCAGCGCGCGCTCATCTCGCGGCGGCACAACGTGCACAGCCAGGTCATCAGCGAAGCCTCGCCGCGGTAACCGCGCAGGCTCTCGAGCGCCCGGCACAGCGTGGCCTGCGCGACGTCCTCCGCGGCGGCCGCATCCTGCGGCATGCGCCGTTTCACGAAGCGATACAGCTTGGGGTAGTACTCGTGGAAGAACGCATCGAACGCCGCGCGGTCACCGCGCAGCAGCCGATCGACGAGTTGCCGGTCAGGGACGTGCATTGACGGGTTAGTGTGCCTTGTGCGGCGGAATCCTTCGCGCGATCCAGGCGAAGGATTTCATGCCGGGGCCGCCACCAACCCCACGGGCCCTGGCGGAGGCAGACATGAGATGCAACTTAATGGCGATGGCGCTCATGGCGGCGCTGCTGGCGGGCTGTGGTGGTGGCGGTGACGGAGGCAATCCGTACGGCCACAACGGCAGGGAGCCGGACATCAATCCCGGCCTGCCGCCCGCGATCTCGATTGCGCCCGAGGATCTCGGCGATGGCTGGAGCGTGTCCACGCCCGCCGCCGAAGGCCTGCGCGACCAGGACCTGCAGTCGACCCTGGAGCTGATCCGCGGCAAGAACTGGACCGGCGTCGACTCCATGCTGGTCGTGCGGCACGGCAAGCTGGTCGCCGAAGGCTACTTCAACGGTTTCGGACGCGACACGCTGCACGACCTGCGGTCCACGGGCAAGAGCTTCACGTCGGCGCTCGCGGGCATCGCCATCGAGCAGGGCTTGTTCCTGGTCGACGATCGCATCTCGATGCACATCCCGCAGTTCGACCGGCACGACAACATGAACGGCGGCAAGCAGGCCATCCAGATCTTCCACCTGCTGAACATGTCCTCGGGGCTGGAGTGCAACGACTGGGAGCCGAGCTCGCGCGGCAACGAAGAGAAGATGTACGACAAGCGCGACTGGGTCGGCTTCATCCTCGATCTGCCCATGGCGTACGAGCCGGGCCAGGCCACGCAATACTGCACCGGCGGCGTGGTGGTGCTCGGCTACATCATCTCGCAACGCTCCGGCATGGCGCTCGACGACTACGCCGACGCCTATCTGTTCGGTCCGCTCGGAATCCACGACTCCGGCTGGCGACGCTCGCCCGACGGCCAGGCCACGGGCGGCGGCGGCCTGCGCCTCAAGCCGCGCGACGCCGCGAAACTGGGCCAGCTCTATCTTTCGGGTGGGACCTGGAACGGCGTGCGCGTGGTTCCGGCGGACTGGGTGGCTGCATCACAGCAGCGGCTGCGTACGCTCGGGCGCGACCAGTACGGCTACCTGTGGTGGAAGCGCTCGTTCTCGTGGGCCGGCGGCTTCGCCGAGAGCTTCTTCACCTCGGGCAATGGCGGAAACTACATCTTCGTGTTTCCGACGCTCGACCTCGTGGTGGTGTTCACCGGCTCGAACTACAACTCGTCGCTCGGCGATCAGCCCTTCGCGATCCTGAGCGCCCGGGTGCTGCCGTCGGTGGAGATGTAGTCGGCCGCGCTCTCCACGCGGCGCAGCCCGCCGCAGCAGGCGCAGCGGCAGATCTCCAGCAGCGGCGGCGCCGAATCCGGGACACGCACGCGCAGCACGCCCCGTGACACGCGCACGGACGCCTGCGTCGGCCGATCCGGCGCGTTCACCGGAAATTCCCCCAGCGCACCGGCTCCGGCCGGCGTTCGGGCTGCGGCTTGCTCACGCCGATTCCGTCCACGGGAATCTCGCCGCGCGCCAGCAGCTCGACGATGCGCGCGAGCATGCCCGGCCCACGCGCCGCGGCGCGCCGCGTGGTGCCGAAGAATCCCAGCCAGCTGATGGACTTCATGCAGACCTCCTTCTGGTCGGCAGACAGGCTAGCGCCGATCTAGGACAATACCCGCCCTAGTTCAGAGTCATCATGGCGCCATGTCCCAGCCGACCACCCGCGTCCTGACGCTGCTCGAGATGCTGCAGTCGCGCGAAGTCACCGGCGGCGCCGAACTGGCGCGCGCGCTCGAGGTCGACCGGCGCACGCTGCGTCGCTACATCGTCATGCTCGAGGAGCTGGGCATCCCGATCGTCACCACGCAGGGACGCTATGGCGGCTACCAGGTGGTGCCGGGCTTCAAACTACCGCCGATGATCTTCTCCGACGAGGAGGCGCTGGCGATCGCCGTGGGACTGATGGCGGCGCGCGGCCTGGGCCTCGCGCAATCCATGCCGGCACTCGCCAGCGCGCGCGCCAAGCTGGAACGCGTGTTTCCGGCCAAGCTCAAGTCGCGGCTGCGCGCCGTCGACGAGAGCGTGGCGGTGGAGTTCACGCGCAGTGCCACCGTCATCGACCAGCAGGTGCTCGGGCTGCTGTGCGGCGCGACGCAGGAGCGGCGCCGCGTGCGCATGACGTATCAGTCGCGCAGCGACGAACAGACCGAGCGGGAATTCGACCCCTATGGACTCGTGTACCGCGCGGGGCGCTGGTACATCATCGGCTGGTGCCACCTGCGGCGGGGCCTGCGCTCGTTCCGGCTGGATCGCCTGATGGCAGCCAGCGTGCTCGCCGTGTCGTTCGATCGTCCGGAAGAATTCGACGCGCTTGCGTACCTCAAGGATGCCATCACCCAGATCCCGCGCGCGCACGCGGTGGAAGTCCTGCTCGAGACCGATCTCGCGACCGCGCAGAAATGCCTGGGCCCATACGTCGGCGTCATCGAATGCGTCGAAGGCGGCATCCTGCTGCGCGCGCAGGCGGACAACCTCGACTGGATCGCGCGCGAGCTGGCGCGATTGCCGTTCGATTTCCAGGTGAAGTCGCCCCGACCGCTGCGCGCCGCGATTGCACAGATCGCAAGCCGGCTCGAGCGGCTCGCGGCGGGCTAGATCTCCGACCACATCCTCAGCAGGTTGTGGTAATGCCCGGCGAGCGCCACCGTCTCCTCGCTCTCGCCATGCTTCGCGCGGAGCTTCTGGATGGTCTGGTCCAGGCGGAACAGGTGCTCGCGATGCCGCTCGTCCGGCACCATGCTCTGCGTCCAGAAGAACGACGACGTGCGGCAGCCGCGCGTCACCGGGTTCACGCGGTGCAGGCTGCCAGAGGTGTACAGCAGCAGGTCGCCGGCCGGCAGCTTGACCGAGTGCTCGCCGTAGGTGTCCTGCACCACGAGCTCGCCGCCGTCGTATTCGGCCGGGTCGGTGAGGAACAGCGTCGAGGAGAGATCCGTGCGGATGAAGTGCGAGCTGCCCGGCACGGCGCGCACCGCGCCGTCGATGTGCGTGCCGTACTGCTCGCCGCCCTCGTAGCGGTTGAACAGCGGCGGCACGCTCTTCAGCGGCAGCGCCGCGGAGAAGAACAGCGGATGGCGCGCCAGCGCCTTGAGGATCATCTCGCCGAGCTGCCGACCGGTGGTGGAGAGCTCGGGAAGCTGGCGGTTGCGCTTCGCCAGCGCGCCCTGCTCGCCCACGGTCGACTTGCCGTCGATCCACTCGGCCGCGTCGAGCAGGCGGCGGCACTCCGCCACCTGCTCGGGCGCCAGGACCTTGGGCACGTGCACCATCATGCCCGGGATGCTCGCATGTCAGGCGTGCGATGCACAGCTCATGCCGCGCTTCAGAACGAGTAGTTCACCGTCAGCAGCGCGGAGCGCGGTGCGCCCGGCGAATAGCGCCTGCCGCTGTTGTTGAGCGACGCCACGTACAGCTCATCGGTGATGTTGTAGCCGTTGAGCTGCAGCGTCAGCTGGTCGCTGACCGAGTACGACGCCATCAGGTCGACGACCCAGTAATCCGGTGTCGAGGCCATGCTGGTCTGGTTGGGCGGCGGCGGCGTGTTGTTGGCGCTCACCGGGCGGATCACGCTGTCCACGAAGCGCGCACCGCCACCGATCGAGAGCCCGAACGGCGTGTGATACGTGGTCCAGCTCGTGAACGTGAATTCCGGCGACCAGGTGATCGCGAGACCCGCCTGGTTGGCGAGGCCGCGCTTGACCTCGGTGTCCATTTTCGCGACCCCGGCGCTGATCTCCCACGAATCCGTGAGCTTGCCGACCAGCCCGAGCTCGATGCCCTTGACCTCGCGCTCGCCGAGCTGCACGAACGAGGTCGGGTCCACCGGATCCTGCGTCAGCTCGTTCTTGTTCCGGCTGTCGTATACGGCGCCCGTCACCGCCAGCGCGCCATCGCGGAATTCCCACTTGGCGCCGAGCTCGAGGTTCGTGCCTTCGGTGGGATCGAGCTCCGGCCGATTGAGGTTGTTCGGATTCGTCGAGAAGCCGAAGTTGGAACCTCCGGGCGGCAACTGCGAGGTGGCGTGCGACAGGTAGATGCTGCCGTTCTCGGCGGGCTTGTAGAGCAGCCCGACCTTGTACGAGAACAACGTGTCGTCGACCTCGAAACTGTTCGGGATCAGCGTGTTCGGCGGCAGCTCCGGCTGGTCCTCCGGATCGGAGAACACCGCGCTGTCGAAGTCGGTCTGGTAGCTGTCGACGCGGAATCCCGCCGTGGCCTGCCAGCGCCCGGCGAAGCTGATCGTGTCGAACAGATAGACGGCGGCGGTCTGCGTCTCGCCGCGCGCGTAGCGGCCGTCGCGCGCCGGCGCGTACCCGGGCAACACATCGCCGCGGCTGGGATGGTAGAGGTTCGCCGGCGGGATCGGCTCGCCGAGCCCGGCGTAGGTCGGGGTGAACTGCTCCTCGTCGATGAACTCGACGCCGGCCGTGATGGCGTGTCCCACGCTGCCGGTCTCGAGCTTCGCCGTGATGTTGGTCTGGTTGGTGAGCAGCGTGTTGTCCTGGAACTTGCTCTGCCGGGTGCGCGCCACGTTCCATTGCGCCGGGTCCGGGTCGGTCACGGCCAGCAGATTCACACCGGTCAGCACGTAGAACTGGTGCAGCTTTCCGTAGCGCGAGATGTTGCGCAGCGTGACGTCGTCACTGAAATCGTGCTCGAAGCGGGCCGTGAACATCGTGCCCTTGATGTCCTCGAAGTCGCTGGCGAAGCCGTAATAGTTGTCGCGATCCGCGCGCGCGGGATCGACGCCGGCGTGCGCGCCGCCCGTGTCGAAGGCGGGGTCGTAGAAGCCCTCGAGGCCGATCGTCGGCACGCCGCCGTCGGGCACGTTGTCCTGCTCGGTGTGCAGCAGGTAGAAGTACGCGCGCGTCGGTCCCTCGAGACCGAAGGCCAGCGACGGCGCCACCGCCCAGCCCTGGCGCTCGATGAAGTCCCGGCCGTCGACGTCGCCGTCCTGGCCCATGACGTTGAGCCGCAACGCGGCGCCGCTGCCCTCGAAGGCGTGGTTCAGGTCGCCGGTGACGCGGCCATTGTTCGCGGTGCCATAGCTCGCGCTGACGGCGGCGAAATCGTCGGGCAGCGGCACCTTGGTGGCCATGTTCACGTAACCGGAGGCGGCGCTGCGGCCGTAGTCGGCGCCGGCCGGACCCTTGGCGATCTCGACCTGCTCGGTGTTGAAGGTATCGCGCGTCACGTTGCCGAGGTCGCGGATGCCGTCGATGAAGATGGAGCCCTGCGTGTCGAAGCCGCGCATGAAGATCGAATCACCCGTGTCGGTGCGGCCGTTCTCGCCGAGCGTGAACGTCACGCCGGGGGTGTTGCGCAGCGCCTGCGACAGCGAGGTCGCGCCCTGCTGTTGCAGGACTTGCTTGCTGACCACGGAGATGGTCTGTGGCGTGTCGAGCAGGTCCTGCGTGAATTTCGGCGACGACAGACGATCGACCTTCGGCCCTTCATCGACCTCCGTGGCCTGCACGGAAATCTTCGAGAGCGTTTTCGCTTCGTCGGCCTGCTGCGCCTGGGCCTGCGAGGCCGCGGTGGCCAGCGCGAGGCTCACGGCCATGGCGATGCGCGAATTCTGGATCGACACGTTGGTTCTTCTCCCGGATGTTGATGCCCGCGTGCGCTGGCTATCCCGTGCGGGAGTGGCTTGCTGAGTCGCTGGCTCACGCCGAAACGCCTGTCCGCCCCGGCAAACTGGCGTGCATCGTATTGCGAATCATTCTTGATTGCAAATAAGAATGACTACTATCCAGGAACGCACATTTATATGCGCCGGAAACGGCAGCGCCCGGGTGGTGGCCACCCGGGCGCCTGGATCCGCATCGGTTTTCCTAGTTGTTCGAGGCGGTCGGCTCCGGGTCACCGACGATCACTTCCTTCTTCTTTTTCTTCGGCCTCACCCACCAGCCGCCGTCCTGCAGGTTGTGGTCCGCGCGCAGCCCCCAGGGATCGAGGATCTCGGTGAGCATGCGGTCGATGCGCGAAGACTTGGGCCGCTCCAGCAACCGCATGGTCGGCAACACCTGTTCGGGATCCCACTTGATGGTGAATCCCTTGTCGACCAGCGCCTGCAGGATGTCGCGGATCGAAGCGCCCACGTACATCGGGATTTCCACTGCGGCAGGATCCGCGCGCTTGGAGCGGACGTCGGGATCGGTGCCGAGACTCGGGGGCAGCGCCTCACCCGGCGTCCCGGTTCCCTGCGCGTAGCAGGTACCCGCGCCCACGAACAACATCAATGCGAGCCAGATGCGTGACATGCCCCCTCCCAAAACGTCTGCCAGAGGATGGGAGTATTGCTCGCGAGGCGGGATCGCGCTAGCTACCCTCGCGGTTGGGATTTCGCCACGCGCGCTCGAATGGCAGGCGCCACGCATGCGGCGCAATCAACTGGTGAATTGCGTTGGGTCCCCACGATCCCGGCGCGTAGACCCGTACGGGCGGCGGCGAATTCAACAGCGGCATGGAAACCTCCCACAGCCGCTCGATGCCCTCCGCGGTCGTGAACAGCGTGTGGTCGCCGCGCATCGCGTCGAGGATCAGGCGCTCGTAGGCCTCGAGCACGTCCCCGATCTGGGCCGTGTCGTTCAGCGCGAATTGCAGGCTGTGTTTGTCGAGCCGCATTCCCGGCCCGGGCCGCTTTCCATAAAACGACAGCGAGGTGCGCGCGGCATCGGCGAGATCGAAGGTCAGGTGATCGGGGCCCTGCGCGCCGAGACCCGAATCGGCGGGAAACATGCTCTTCGGTGGCTCGCGGAATGCGATCGAGATGATGCGCTGGCTCTCGGCCATGCGCTTGCCGGTGCGCAGGTAGAACGGCACGCCCGCCCAGCGCCAGTTGTCGATCCAGCATTTGAGCGCGATGAAGGTCTCGGTCTCCGACTCCGGTGACACGCCCGGCTCGTCGCGATAGCCGGTGTACTGGCCGCGCACCACGTTCGCGGGTTTCACCGGCAGCATGCTGCGGAACACCTTGTGCTTCTCTTCGCTGATGGGCTGCGGCGCGAGGCTGGTCGGCGGTTCCATGGCCATGAACGCCAGGATCTGGAACAGGTGCGTGACCACCATGTCGCGATACGCGCCGGTGGCCTCGTAGAACGAGGCGCGCATCTCGAGCCCCAGGGTCTCGGGCACGTCGATCTGCACATGATCGATGAAGTTGCGGTTCCAGATGGGCTCGAACAGGCCATTGCCGAAGCGGAACGCCAGGATGTTCTGCGCGGGTTCCTTGCCGAGGAAATGATCGATGCGGAAGATCTGGCTCTCGTCGAACACCTCGTGCAGGTGCGTGTTCAACTGCTTCGCGCTCGCGAGGTCCGTGCCGAAGGGCTTCTCCATGACGATGCGTGAGTTGCCGACGAGCTTCGCATTGCCGAGCATGCGCACGGCCGAGAGCGCCGCGCTCGGCGGCACGGCGAGATAGTGCAGGCGCTGGCACTCGCCGCCGAGCGCCTTTTCCGCGCGCGCCACGGCCTTGGTGAGTCCCTCCGGCGCGTCCTGCAGCGGCACGTACTCCAGCGTCTTCTCGAAGGCGCCCCAGCCGGCGTCGTCGACCTTGCGGATCGAGAACTCGTCGTGCGCCTTGCGCGCAAAGCTGCGGAACGCGGGCGTGTCCATCGTGTCGAGCGACACGCCGATGATGCGGCAATCGGGGATGAAGCCGGCGGCCGCGAGATGCAACAGCCCCGGAATCAGCTTGCGGCGCGAGAGGTCACCGGTCGCGCCGACCAGCACCACCACCTGGGGGAATCGCGGGCCGACGCCGGCCTGGACTTTCGCCATCCGTGCAGTTAACCATGAGGTGCCGGGTGGGGAAAGTGGGGATTAGGAAATGTTTTTTCTAATCCCCACTTCCCCCACCCGGCACCCC
>DASTHJ010000048.1:0-3662 GCA_035718265.1 Steroidobacteraceae bacterium
CTGGAGAGCAAGCGCCGCTCCGTGACGATCTCGCGCCTGGTGGCCACCGCCGAAGCGCGCATGAACAATGGCCGGCTGGTCTCGCCGAACGACGAGTCCGCCAAGGATGCCATCCAGTCGCTGCGTGAAGCCGGCGCTTCCGCGGAGCTGGTGTCCCGGCTGAACGCGGAACTGAACCAGCGCCTGCTGGCGGCCGCGCGCGATGCCGCGGCCCGCGGCGACAACTCGGCCGTGCAGATCAACCTGAATGCCGCGCGCGAGAACGGCGTGTCCGCCGCGACGCTGAATGCCGCGCAGCGTGACATCACGGCTGCCGCGCAGAAGCAGCAGCGCACCAACGATGACATCGCCAAGTACGCCAAGGCAGCGCAGGAGCGCCTGGCCGCCGGCCAGCTGCTCGCGCCCGCCAACGATTCGGCGGTGTCGAACGCGGAGCGCCTGCGCCTGCTGGACGTGCGCAACCCGACGACGGTGCAGGTGGTGCGCGACGTGCGCTCGCGCCTGGTCGCCGAAGCGCGGGCGCGCCTCGCCAACGGCAAGCCCGCCGAAGCCGTCGCGTTCCTCGACGCCGCCGAGAGTCTCGGCGGCGACGCGGATCTCGCCGACCTGCGTGCCGCCGTGGCCACCGCGCAGCAGGCCGCCGCGACGGCCGCCGCCGCGCCGAAGCTGCCGCCGCTCAAGATGACGCGCCCGCCGCGTCCGCGGTATCCGTCGGCCGCCAAGGGAATCGAAGGTTGGGTGCGCGTGGAGTTCTACGTGACGCCCGAGGGTCGCACGGAGCGCGTGCGCGTCGTGTCCAGCGAACCCGCCGGCGTGTTCGACGCCGCGGCCGTGGAAGCGATGGAAAGTGCCCGGTTCGAGGAGTTCGATTCGACCGAGCCGCGCCTCGCGGTTCAGCGCATCGTCTTCAAGCCGGAGTGATGGAGGGTCTGAGAAGTGAGCAAAGCTGCAGTGAGCAAACCCGGTAAGAAAATCGCATCCAAGATGCAGGGCGCCCGCGCCGTGTGGGTGGCGGTGGGCGTACTGGCCCTGGCGTTCCTGGTCGGCGTGCTCGCGCCGGCCTGGTATTTCGCGGGCCGCCTCGTGGAGAACAACACCGCGGTTCGCGCCATCGGCGAACTGCAACAACAGCCGTCGCGCATGCAGGCCGCGCTCAACTCGATCCAGGACCGCCTGCGCGCCCGCGGCTTCGTGCGCGACTCGATCGAGCAGTTGAAGCGCGCCACGGCGCAGTTCGAGAACGCGACCAAGAACCTCTCGGCCGGCAGCGGCAGCCTGTCGATCGGCGGCTTCGGCTCCGATGACGACGTGCAGAAGACCATCCAGGAGATGACCGCGGCCTGGAAGAAGTACAAGCCGGCGCTCGATCCGATCGCCAATTTCACCGCGATCCCGTACTCGGACAGCGAGCGTGAGGGCACGCAGCTCAACATGGACGGCCGCGAGCTGCAGCGCCAGGTCACGCACGCCGTGACGCAGGCGCGTGCCTATACGCCCAGCCTCGAGAAGAGCCTGGTGCAGATCATCACCGGCCTGCAGGCCTCCTCCGACGCGCTGGCGACCGCGCTGCGTTCGGTGGTGCTGATCGGCGTGGGCCTGGCCGCCGCGCTGGCGGCGCTGGTCGGCTATCTGTCACTGGCGCGCGGCAAGCAGGCCGCCGCGGCCGCTGCGGCCCGCCAGCAGACCGAGGACATCCTCTCGACCGTGCGCGAAGGTCTGTTCCTGCTCGACGCGGACCTCAAGATCGGCACGATTCACTCGACCGCGACCGCGCAGCTGTTCCAGCGTGAATCGGTCGCCGGCATCACGTTCGAGGACCTGCTGCGCGACCTGGTGACGCCGAAGACGCTCGCCATCGCCACCAAGTTCGTCAAGGTGCTGTGGAGCGAGCGCACCAAGGAGAACCTGATCCGCTCGATCAATCCGCTCAACGAAGTGGAGATCGTGGTCGGCGAGAAGGGCAGCAAGGACGCGGATACCCGCTACCTCGAGTTCAACTTCCACCGCGTGCGCCGCGAAGGCGCGATCACGCACGTGCTGGTGGCCGTGGCCGACGTCACGGCGCGCGTCGCCCTGGCGGCGCAGCTCAAGGGCGCGCAGGACTCGGCGCAGAACCAGATGGATGCGTTCCTCTCGATCCTGCACGTGGATCCGAACCAGCTGTCGTCGTTCCTCGACGACTCGGACGTGGCCTTCAAGATGATCAACGCCACGCTGCGCGATCCGGCGCGCGACAGCGCCACGTTCCGCCGCAAGATCGACGGCCTGTTCCGCCAGATCCACAGCATCAAGGGCGAGGCCGCGGCCATCGGCCTCGGTTCGATGGAATCGCGCGCGCACGCGCTCGAGAACGACCTGGCCGCGCTGCGCGAGCGCACCGATCTCACCGGCGACGACTTCCTGCCGCTGCTCACCAAGTTCGACGACCTGGTCTCGCACTCGCAATCGGTGCGCGACATGGTGACGAAGCTGGCGAGCTTCCGCGAGAGCTTCGGCAAGCACCACCCGGCCGCCGGCGGTCATTCCACCGCCAGCACGGGCGACAGCACCACGCGCGCGCCGAAGGTCACCGAGGACGCCGTGGCCGCCGAGGCAACGCTGCAGCGTTCCGCGCGCGAGGGCTTCGTCGCCTCGGCACAGCAGCTCGCCGACCGCATCGCGAACGACTACGGCAAGAAGGTGCAGGTCAGCTGCCGCGGCCACGACCAGGTGCCCGAGGCGTATCGCCGTCCCGTCAAGGACGTGCTGATCCAGCTGATCCGCAACGCGGTCGTGCACGGCATCGAAACGCCGGCCGAGCGCCAGTCGGCGGGCAAGTCGCCCGAGGGTCACATCCGCATCCAGTTCGAAATGGTGGAGAACGGCCGCGCGTTCCGCATGCAGTGCGAGGACGACGGACGCGGTCTCACGCCGGACAAGTTGCGCAGGACGGCGGTCGCCAAGGGAATCATCTCCCAGGCCGACGCCGCGGCGCTCTCGGACCAGGAAGCCATGATGCTGGTGTTCCGCTCCGGCTTCTCGACGGCCGGCAGCGTCACCAAGGACGCGGGCCGCGGCGTCGGCATGGACGTGATCGCCGAAATCGCCGCGCGACTCGGCGGCCGTATTTCGTTGAATTCCGAGATCGGCAAGAACATGAAGCTGTCGCTGTCGTTCCCGGCCCAGCAGAATGCGGCCGGCGTCGTGGCGGCCTGAAGGTCTAGCGAGGAGAGTTCCTGATCATGAGTGCCGTGCCAAAACCGAAAGAACAGTTGCGCATGATGATCGTCGACGACTCGAACGTGATGCGCCGTCGCATCGAGCGTTCGCAGCAGAACGACCGCCTGGAAGTGGTCGGGACCGCGGTGAACGGCCTCGACGCGGTCACCAAGTTCAAGCAGCTGATGCCCGACGTCATGACGCTCGATTTGACGATGCCCGAGATGGACGGCATCGAATGCGTCGAGCACGTCATCAAGATCAAGCCGGATGTGCTTATACTCGTGGTGTCCGCGCTGGCGGACAAGGCGACCGCGGTGGAGGCCATCGAGAAGGGCGCGAACGGATTCCTGTGCAAGCCTTTTACGGACGAGCAGCTCAACGAAGCGCTCGCCGAGTTGATTGGGGAGTAAGAGACATGCTCGACGCTGAAGAAGTTCGGACCTTCGTGCAGGGTACAGTGC
>DASTHJ010000049.1:0-2743 GCA_035718265.1 Steroidobacteraceae bacterium
CGGGCCGCCGGCGCAGAACGTGCACTTGTCCATCTTGCCGCGCAGGCCGAACGCGCCGGCCTGCGGGAACTGCGGCGCGCCGAACGGGCAGGCGTAGAAGCAGTAGCCGCAGCCGATGCACAGGTCCTTGTCGTGCAGCACGACGCCGTCGTCAGTGCGGTAGAAGCAGTCGACCGGGCAGACCGCCATGCACGGCGCGTCCGAGCAGTGCATGCAGGCCACCGAGATCGATTTCTCCGCGCCCACCACGCCGTCGTTGATGGTGACGACGCGGCGGCGGTTCACCCCCCACGGCACCTCGTTCTCGTTCTTGCACGCGGTCACGCAGCCGTTGCACTCGATGCAGCGCTCGGCATCACAAAGGAATTTCATTCTCGCCATGGCTCTCTCCTAGGCCTTTGCCACTTGGCACAGCGTGGTCTTGGTTTCCTGCATCAGCGTGATGCGGTCGTAGCCGTACGTGGTGGCGGTGTTGACCGCCTCGCCGCGCACGATCGGCGCCGAGCCCTCCGGGTAGTAGGGCAGCATGTCCTCGCCCTGCCACCAGCCCGCGAAGTGGAACGGAATGAAGATGGTGTCCGGCCCGACGCCCTCGGTGACCTTGGCCTTCACCTTGATGCGCACGTTGCCGCCGCCCGGGTTCTTGCCCGGCGTCGACACCCACACCCACTCGCCGTTGCGGATCCCGCGGTCGGCCGCGGTCTTCGGGTTGATCTCGCAGAAGCCGTCCTGCTGCAGCTCGGCGAGCCACGGGTTGGAGCGCGTCTCGTCGCCGCCGCCCTCGTACTCGACCAGGCGGCCGCTGGTGAGGACGAGCGGGAACTTCTTGTACACCTCGTCCTTGACCGCCTGCTGCTGCACCGACTTGAAGAGGGTCGGCAGCCGCCACAGCACCTTCACGTCGTCGTGGGTCGGGTACTTCTCGACCATGTCCGGACGCGGGCTGAACAGCGGCTCGCGGTGCTGCGGGATCTGGTCGGGCCAGTTCCACACCACCGCGCGCGCCTTGGCGTTGCCGAACGGCGTGCAGCCGTGCTTCATCGCGACGCGCTGGATGCCGCCCGACAGGTCGTTCGCCCAGGTCTTGCCCTCGGCGGCGGCCTTCTCCTCGTCGGTGAGCTCGTCCCACCAGCCCAGCTTCTTCAAGAGCACGTGGTCGAACTGCGGGTAGCCGGTGGTGATCTCGCTGCCCTTGTTGCAGATGCCGTCCTCGGCGAGCAGGTTGACGCCGTCCTTCTCCACGCCGAACAGCGCCCGGAAGGCGTGTCCGCCGTCCATCGGGTGCTTGTGCGTGTCGTACAGCAGCGGCGTGCCCGGGTGCTTGATCTTCGCGTGGCCGTAGCAGGGCCACGGCAGGCCGAAGTAGTCGCCGGTCAGGTCGTAGCCGGTCTTGGCGTCCTTGCCGCCGCGCGCGCGCGTGGTCTTCACGTCGAACACGTGCATGTTGCGCATGTGCGCCTGCAGGCGCTCGGGCGACTGGCCGGTGTAGCCGATGGTCCAGCAGCCGGCGTTGATCTCGTTCCTCAGCGTGTCTTCCATGGAAGGCTCGTCCATGCCGCCCTTGCCCTTCACCAGGCGGATGTGGTCGGCCTTGCCGTCCTTCTTGCCGATGAACTGGTCGCCGAAGCCGAGCTTGCTGGCGAGCTGGTACATGATCATGTGGTCGGTGCGCGACTCGAACAGCGGCTCGATCACGCGCTCGCGCCACTGCAGCGAGCGGTTCGACGCGGTCACCGAGCCCTCGGTCTCGAACTGCGTGGCCGCCGGCAGCAGGTAGGCGCCGTCCTGGCGCACCTTGGCGAACATCGCGGCGCTCGCCGACGGATACGGGTCGATCACCACCATGAGGTCGATCTTCTTCATCGCCTCGATCATCTCGGAGCCGCGCGTCTGCGAGTTCGGCGCATGGCCCCAGTAGATGACCATGCGCAGGTTCGAGTCCTGGTCGATGGCCTCGTTCTTCTCCATCACGCCGTCGATCCAGCGCGACACCGTCATGCCGGGCTTGGCCATCATCGCCTCGCTGGCGTACTGCTTCTTCAGCCACTCGAGGTCGACGTTCCAGACCTTCGACCAGTGCGCCCAGGAGCCGGGCACCGCGACCGGGTAGTAGCCCGGCAGCGTGTCGGGGTTCGGACCGACGTCGGTCGCGCCCTGCACGTTGTCATGGCCGCGGTACACGTTGCAGCCGCCGCCCGAGCGCCCGACGTTGCCGAGCGCGAGCTGCACGATGTTCGTGGCGCGCACGATGCCGTTCGCGTTGTTGTGCTGGGTCTGGCCCATCGCCCAGATGATGAAGCCGGGCCGGTTCTCGGCCAGCGTCTTGGCGATGTACTCGATGTCCTCGACCGGCGTGCCGGTGACCGCGGAGGCCTGCTGCGGCGACCACTTCTCCATCACCTCCTTCTTCACCTGGTCCATGCCGTACACGCGGTTCTTCAGGTACTCCTTGTCTTCCCAGCCGTTCTTGAAGATCACGTGCAGCACGCCGAACAGCAGCGGCACGTCGGTGCCGGAGCGGAAGCGCACGTACTTGTCGGCCTTCGCCGCGGTGCGCGTGAAGCGCGGGTCGGCGACGATCACCTTGCAGCCGTTCTCGCGCGCGTGGATGGTGTGCAGCATCGACACCGGGTGCGCCTCGGCGGCGTTCGAGCCGAGGAACAAGAGCGACTTGGAGTTCTGCTCGTCGTTGTACGAGTTGGTCATCGCGCCGTAGCCCCAGGTCTGGCCGAGGCCGGCGACC
>DASTHJ010000050.1:0-2984 GCA_035718265.1 Steroidobacteraceae bacterium
GGCGTCACCGTCGACGACAGTGTCGAGGACGTCGTGAAGATCACCGGCGCCGGCGGGCGATTCGCTCCCGGCCGCATCGAGCTCGACGTCGGGCAGAGCGCGGTCACGACGCGGCTCATGCTGGCGATCGGTGCGCTGCGGCCAGACATGACCGTCATCGACGGCCACGTCTCCATGCAGAAGCGTCCCAACAAGGACCTGGTAGACGCGCTGACCGCGCTCGGCGCGCGCCTGCAATCCACGCGCGACGGCTACCTGCCCATCACGGTGACCGGCACGCCTGCATTGCGCGGCCCGGTACGCGTTCCGGGCACGATCTCCAGCCAGTACCTCACCAGCCTGCTCACCATTGCGCCGCTGATCGAAGGCGGCCTGGCCATCGAGGTCGAGGGTGAGCTCACCAGCAAGCCGTACGTGGACCTGACGCTCGAGGAGATGGCCCGGTTCGGCGTGCAGGTGCGCAATGAGGGCTACCGCCGCCTGGTCGTCGCGCAACAGCCCTATCGCGCCAGCAGCATCGACGTGGAAGGCGACGCCTCGGCGGCGTCCTATTTCGCGGCGCTGGCCACGCTGCACGGCGGCTCGATCACGCTCGGCAATCTCGGTGATGCCACGCGCCAGGGCGACTACGCCTTCTTCGCGCTGTGCGAAAGACTCGGCGCCCGCGTCACGCGTACGGCCGGCCGTACCACCATCCAGGGTCCGCGCGCGCTGCAGGCGGCGTTCGACGACCCCGTGGACATGTCGAGCATGCCGGACGTCGCGCCCACGCTGATGATGCTGGCGCCGTTCCTCGCGCGGGACACGCGGATCACCGGCCTCGCGACCCTGCGCGTCAAGGAATGCGACCGCATCGCCGCGCCCACGCGCGAGTTGCGCAAGCTGGGCGTGGAGGTCGAGGAGGGCCCCGACTTCATGGTGATCCAGCCGCTGCGCGCGCAGCCGCTACCCCGGGTCGTGGAAATCGAGACCTATCACGATCACCGCATCGCCATGTCGTTCGGCGTGCTCGGTTCGCGCCTGCCGGGCCTCAGAATCCTGGACCCGGGCTGCGTGGCGAAGACCTACCCGAACTACTGGCGCGACTGGCAGCGCGCGCGAGCCGTTCCGCGGGGACTCTGATAACGTCCGCGCATGCGCCTGCGCGGTATCGGCCCGGAAGTCCTGCTGCTGTGTTTCCTGCTCGTCGGGGCCGCGGCCTTCGTGCTCGGCCGGCGCACCTCGCGCGGCCGCCGGCTGCGCCGCGACG
Source organism: Steroidobacteraceae bacterium (assembly GCA_035718265.1). GTDB lineage: Bacteria > Pseudomonadota > Gammaproteobacteria > Steroidobacterales > Steroidobacteraceae > CADEED01. The sequence continues at coordinate 1,250 of DASTHJ010000050.1, forward strand.
TGGACTACTTCACCGGCCTCGATCACCTGGTCAACGATCGCTACGACCGCGCCACGGAAGTGTTCACGCGGCTCGCCACCAAGTCGCACGAAGCCGACATCCAGTTCGCGCTCGGCAGCCTGATGCGCAAGCGCGGCGAGGTCGACCGCGCCATCGCCATCCACGGTGAGCTGGAGCGAACCCGCGACCACAACATCCGCGAGCAGGCCACGTATGCGCTCGGCCTGGACTACATGAGCGCCGGACTGCTGGATCGCGCCGAGGAGAAGCTGCGCAACCTGCTCGGCTCGCCGCGCTATCGCGCCGCGGTGCTGGAACGTCTGGCATGGGTCTATGAACAGCAGCGCGACTGGCGCGCCGCGCTCGACATCTGGCGCGAGTTGCCGCCGGAGCTGCAGCGCGAGCGCGCGGACGTGGCCGCGCACTACTGCTGCGAGCTCGGTGAGGCGGCGCTGGCCGCGCGGGACTTCGAGGCGGCGCGCGCGCACCTCGCGGCCGCGCGCGTGCACGCCTCCGACGCGGCCCGCGTGCGCATGCTGGCGGCACGCATCGCCGCCGCGTCGGGCGAGCCGGGCAAGGCGCTGGAGCTGTACACCTCCGCGCTGGCCGGGTCGCACACCATCCAGGAGGCGTTCCTGTCCGAGGCACACGCGGCGCTCGGCGAAGCGGCGGGCGAGCTCGACGCGCGACTGCGCGCCAGGCAGCCGGCGCAGCAGGAGCCGCCGCCGGTCAGCGCGCGATTCCGCTGCGACCAGTGCGGCGTGGCGAGCGTCACCTGGCACTGGCGCTGCCCGAGCTGCCGTTCCTGGGACTCGCTGCAGAGCGTGAATAATCGCGGCGTTTGACCAGATTGCCGAGTGCGGCGCTCGCCCACCAGGTTGTTAGTCTTGCCTCCGCCCGGCGCCGCCGGGCCCAAACGCAAGGAGGCAACATGAAAAAATTCATCCCCACGCTGCTGGCGTCGCTGCTCCTGGGGCAGTGGGTCCACGCCGAGCCCGTGAACATCAACACCGCGGACGCGACCACGCTCGCCAGGGCGCTGAACGGCATCGGACCGGCGAAGGCCAAGGCCATCGTCAGCTACCGCGAGAAGAACGGTCCATTCAAGAGCGTCGATCAGCTCGCCATGGTGGAAGGCATCACGCAGAAGCTCATCGACCGGAATCGCGCCGACATTCGCCTGGGCGCGGACAAGGGCGCGGAGAAGTCCGGTGCGGCGCCCGGCGCGGCGGCGCCGGCCAGACCGGCGAAGTCCTCGTAGCGGCAGTCGTAAGGGCCGTCCTACGGCCGCGGGAGATGCGTTTGCGCCGGGTCCGCGCATCTTCCCGGCCGTTCGCCTGCGGTCAGCTCGGGAGGGCATGGTATGTTTCCGGCCCCTAACAGCCGGAGTCCCCATGCCCCCGAAGCACCCGCGCATCGATGTCGCAGTATTTCCCGTCGCCGGTCGCGGCACGCGCTTCCTGCCCGCCACCAAGGCGAGCCCGAAGGAGATGCTGCCCATCGTCGACAAGCCGCTGATCCAGTACGCGGTGGAAGAGGCGCTGTCGGCGGGTGCGAGGCGCCTGGTGTTCATCACGGGCTCGTCGAAGCGCGCCATCGAGGATCACTTCGACACCGACGGCGAGCTCGAGAGCCTGCTGGTCAAGCAGGGCAAGAGCGAGCTGCTGACCACGCTGCGCAGCGTGCTGCCGTCCTACGCGGCCTGCATCTACATCCGCCAGCCGGCGCCGCTCGG
>DASTHJ010000051.1:0-6078 GCA_035718265.1 Steroidobacteraceae bacterium
TCAAGAAGGAGCTGCGCTGGAGATCCAAGATCCCGCTGGACAAGACCTGGGAGCAGCTCACGCCGGAACAGCAGGCCGAGTTTCGTTCGCTGTACGAATCGATGCCGGAATACGACGAGCCGCCGTTCCCGGCGGAAGGCATCAAGCCGGTGTTCAATGCCGTCAAGAAGGCGCAGGAAGCGCGTCAGGCCAAGGGCGAGCTGAACTTCGCCGTGACCGTCGGTCCCGACGGCACCGCCACCAACGTCGAAGACTTCGGCAGCGTCCACGACAAGGAGATGACGCAGTACGTCAGCTCCGTGCTGTTGATGACGAAGTACAAGCCGGCCAAGTGCAACGGCGCGCCGTGCGTCATGCAGTTTCCGTTCAAGCTGCGGCTGCGTTGAACAGCTAGTTCGCCGGCTTCTGCTCGACGGTCGCGCGCAGCCGCGGCAGGCTGTCCGGGTAGTTCTTCTGTACGAAGGCGACCAGCTTCTCGCGCACTTCGCAGCGCAGGTTCCAGGCCGTGCCGGCGTCGACGGCACTCGCGAGCGCCCGCAGCTCGAGCGTGCGTTCCTTCGCGTCGGTCACCTGCAGCACGTTCACCTTTTTATCCCAGTGAGGTGAGGCCTCGAGAATGCGCGTGAGCTCGGCGCGCAGCGCGTCCACCGGCACGCCGTAGTCGACGTGCAGGAACACCGAGCCCAGGATGTCCGCCGAGGTGCGCGTCCAGTTCTGGAATGGCGTCTCGATGAAATACGTGATCGGCACGACCAGGCGGCGCAGATCCCAGATGCGCACCACGACGTAGGTCAGCGTGATCTCCTCGATGCGGCCCCACTCGCCCTCGACGATGACCACGTCGTCGATGCGGATGGGCTGCGTGAGCGCAATCTGGATGCCGGCGAGCAGCGTGCCCAGGCTCTTCTGCGCCGCGAAGCCGATCACGATGCCGGCCACGCCGGCCGAGGCGAGCATGGCGGTACCGAGCTGCCGCACCGACTGGAACACCATCAGCATCGAGGCGACCGCGAACAGCGCGATCACCGCCACCGCGATCTTCTTGAGTACCGTGACCTGCGTGTAGATGCCGCGCGCCCGGCGGTTGTCGGCGACGTCCAGCCGGTAACGCTGCAGCACCAGTTGCGACATCGCGTTGACGAACTGGATCAGGATGAAACCGATCGTGCCGATCAGCGCCAGGCTGATCGCGTTCTGGATCACCGCCTTGGCCTCGGGCGGCGCGGCCAGCGCCGGCGTCCCGAGGATCAGCGCGAGGATCGGCAGCACCATGCGCAGCGCCTTGCCCGCGAACGGCAGCAGCACGTCGTCCCAGCCCGCCTCGGTGCGCGACGCGAACGATTGCAATAGCGCCTCGATCGTGCGCGCGATGCGCGACAGCAGCCAGGCGAGGCCCAGCAAGGTACCGACGCCGCGGATCCAGCCCACCGCCGCCAGCGCGCGTCCGGCCCAGGTGTCGTTGCCCCAGTCGCCGAGCAGCATGGTCAGCGCGTACGCCAGGCCGTGCAGCCACAGCATGAACGCGATCGGCGGCACGGCGTTGCCGATGCCGCGCGCGATCCAGTAGCGCGCCGTGGCCGATTCGCCCGGCGCCGGCGCCGGTTGCTTGCGCTCGCGCCGTCGCGCCCACCAGCGCAAGCCGACGTGTGCGATCGCCACCAGCAGCACGATGACGCCGCCGGTGATCCAGGTCCTCAGGTCCACGCCGAGGAAAGTCCCACTCAGGCCTTCCATGGTGAGCTAACTCCGGTTCTTGTTGATGATGGCCAGCAGGATGAGCAGGTAGCTCACCAGCCGGACGATGTAGATGTATTCGTTGCCCTCGTTCGGCCGGTCGAGCCCGAGGAACACCATGCGGTTGATGCCCTCGAGCAGGAATGCCGCGGCGAAATACAGGAACAGCGGATCGCGCGTGGCGCGCCAGAACTTGGCGAAGAAGCCGCCGGCCACCAGCGAGGTGGTCACGATGATGCCGAGCAGGAATCCGTCGATCATGAGCGGTCACTCTCGAACAGCAGGCCATAGACGAGCAGCGACGTGGCGGCCGCCGCGGCCAGCAGCCGCCAGCGGTACAGGTCGATCTGCGGCGGCACGAAGAACAGGTCGAGCACGACCAGGCCGTTCGACAGGCTCAGTCCCGCGAAACACAAACCTGCCCAGAGCAGCAGCCGTTTCCTCACGGTGCCATAGGCACGCAGCAGCAGCACCGCGCACAGCGCGGCGACCACCGTCCCGAGAATGTTCACGATGAGCTGGATCACCTCAGCGGTCCTTCTTCAGATCGAACGCACGTGCGAATTCCTTGATCGACGACGATGGCTTCGAGTGGATGAACGTGGCGATGCGTGACAGGTTGCGCTGGTAATTCTCGGCCACCTCGGCCACCAGCGCACGCATCTCCTCGGTCGGCGGCTCGTAGCGGTAGCGCCGCGTCGCGGCATCGAAGCTCACCAGGCCGCGGCGCCGCAGCGACTCGAGCGTCTCCTGCGCGCGGTTCTCGGCGATGTAGTTGCGCGCCGCGACCTCGGCGCTGTCCCAGCCGCGGTGGTCCGCCGCGCGCATCATGAGCAGCGTCTCGAGCTCCGGTACCGTGTCGATGTTTTCCTCGATGAACTGCAGCACGGCCCGGGGGATTTCCTGGTCGCCGGTGCTCACGCTGCCGCCGCCCTCGGGACCTCGCCGAGCGCGCTCACGAAGCGCGACAGCCACGCGTGGATGCTGTTGCGTTCCAGCGCCTCGAGCATGGACTGGTGCCGCTCGCGCCGCTCGCCGAGCGGCATGTCGAGCGCCTGCTGGATGGCCTGCGCCATGGCGCGCGTGTCGTAGGGATTCACGAGCAGGGCCGCGCCCAGCTCGTGCGCCGCGCCGGCGAGCGTCGAGAGCACCAGCACGCCCGGATCCGTCGGGTCCTGCGCGGCCACGAATTCCTTGGCCACGAGGTTCATGCCGTCGCGCACCGGCGTGACGATGCCGATCAGCGCGCTGCGCAGGAAGCCCATGAGCATGTCGCGCGGGAAATTGCGATTCAGGTAGCGGATCGGCGTCCAGTCCGTGTCGGCGAAGCGGCCGTTGGTGCGGCCGGTGGCCTGCTCGAGATCGCGGCGGATCTCCGAATAGGCACGCACGTCCGTGCGCGACAGCGGCGCGATCTGCATGAAGGTGACGCGGTTGTGGTTCTCCGGATAGGTTTCGAGGAATCGCTCGTACGCCCGGAAGCGCTGCACCAGTCCCTTGCTGTAGTCGAGGCGGTCGACGCCGATCATCAGGCGGCGGCCGAGCAGTCCGGCGACCATGCGGCGGCACTCCTCGGCCTGCACGGCCTGTTCGGCCGCGGCGCGCAGTCCCTCGACGTCGACGCCGATCGGGCAGACCATCGTGACCACGCGGCGGTCGCCGACCCGCACGGTGTGATCATCGATCTCGGCTTCCGGCCACACCTGGCGCACGCCTTCGCGAAAGGCGCGCAGGTCCGTGATGGTCTGGAATCCCAGCAGGTCGTAGGCGAGCAGTCCCTGCAGCAGCTCGCCGTACACCGGCAGCACGCGCAGCACTTCGGCGGTCGGAAACGGGATGTGCAGGAAGAATCCCATCGGATGGCGCGCGCCCGCCTCGCGCAGCTTCTGCGCCAGCGGGATCAGGTGATAGTCATGCACCCAGACGAGGTCGCCCGCCTGCAGGTGCGGCAGCAATTCCTGTGCGTAGCGCGCATTGACGTGCTGGTAGGCCTCGAACTTCGCCGCCGAGTAGCGGAACTCGGCGATGAAGTAGTGGAACAGCGGCCACAACACCGAGTTGCAGAAGCCGATCAGGAAGTCGCGGTATTCCAGCTCGGTGAGCGGCGTCGAGACGTACTCGATGTTTCCCTGCCAGATCACCGTGGCGGGACCCGGGGTGCTCTCGCAGGTCTCCCCGTCCCATCCGAACCACACGCCGCCGCGCGACTCCATGGCCGCCAGCAGCCCGACGGCGAGACCGCCGGGCGTATTGCCGCGTTTTGGTATTGACATCCGGTTGGATACGGCGACGAGACGGCTCATGCGGCCACGAGCGCCCCGCCCGCCGCCGGTTTCGTCGAATGATCGTGACGCGCGCACTCCTGCGCGACCCTGGGTGACTTCATTATTAGTTCATTCTACGAAATCATTGCCGGATTGAAACCAATTGACGCGATGCGTCGCCGGCAATGCTAGGCTACGCACACATTTGACATTTCGCCTGCGACCCATGCACGCCAGCACCGATTCGCCCGTACGTGCCGCCCTGCAGCGCCGGGCGCTCGTGGCCGCCCGCGCGCTCGTCGATCGCATGCGCTCGCTGTATCGCGAGCTCGAGCAGTTGACGGGCGCGCCGATCGGCCTGCATCGCGCGCTGGTGTGCATCGGCAACGAACCCGGGCTGCCGGCCTCGCGCCTGGCCGCCTTGTTGGGCATGCGGCCCCCGGCCGTCAGCCAGACGCTCAAGAACCTGACACTGCGCGGCTGGATCGAGCGGCGCCGCTCGCAGCAGGACCAGCGCGCCATCCAGATCCATGCCACGCCCGCCGGCAAACAGATCCTGCGCGCCACGGCCGGCCGCGCGGTATTCACGCTGCAGCGGGCGGTGTTCCAGTTGCCGCGGGCGCAGCTCGAACAGCTCGCCGGCAGCGTAGAGCTGCTGCTCACGTTGCTGCCGGATACGGATTCACCCGGCCGCCGCGCGCTGCGACGCCGCCCATCGCAACGCCGGCGGAGGAAATGACGACGGAGTCCCCGGCATGAGCGCACGCACCGCATTCGTCAGGCGCGAAGGTCTCGCGCTGTTCCTGGACGTCGACGGCACGTTGCTGGAAATCGCCGCGACGCCGGATCGCGTGCGCGTGCCGGCCTCGCTGCGCAACACGCTGGAGCTCGCCTTCAAGCGCGAGCAGGGTGCGGTGGCGTTGCTGAGCGGCCGGCCGATCGCCGAGCTCGACGAGCTGTTCGCGCCGGGCAGGTTCCCGGTCTCCGGCAAGCACGGGCTCGAAGTGCGCTTGCCCTCGGGGGAGATCGTCCGTCCCGGCATCGAGCCCGCGGCGCTCGACCGCGCGCGGCGCTGGCTGCTCGCGCTGCAGAGCGAGCATCGCGGGCTGCTGCTCGAGGACAAGGGCGTGGCGCTGGCCATGCACTACCGGCTCGCGCCGCGCCTCGAACCGGAGGTGCAGATGGTCATGGACGAACTGCTGCGCGAGCTCGGCAACGGCTTCGACGTGCGGCGCGGCAAGTGCGTGCTGGAGCTGATGCCGCGCGGCTACGGCGAGCGCGGGGCGATCGAGCTGCTGATGCAGCAGCGCGAGTTCGCGGGCCGCACGCCGGTGTTCGTCGGCGACGATCCATCCGACGAGGTCGCCTTCCAGGCCGTCAACGAGATGGGCGGCTACACCATCCGCGTCGGCAACCTCGAGGAGACCGCGGCGCGTTACCGCTTCAGCAACGTTTCCACCGTGGTCGCCTGGCTGCGCGATCGCAACCTGAACCGCTGACCTAGTCGAAGCGCATGCGCACGCTCGCGTACCACTGGCGCGGCGGGTTGTAGGTCCCCACGATTTCGCCTTCCGCGCCGTTCAGCGAGCCCACCGTGATGTAGCGGTCGTCGGTGAGGTTGCTGCCGCCGAACGTCAGCTGGTAGCGGCCCTGCGGCGAGAAGTAGTGGATGGCGGCGGCCAGGTTGTCGGTCGACGGCCGCGCGAGCTGCGGCGTATTGAAGGCGTCGTTGAACATCGAGGCCGTGTGCGTGTAGTCCACGGCGAAGCGCAGCTTGCCGCTGTTCGGCAGGTTCACGTCCCATTGCGGGCTCACCGCGAACTTGTATTCGGGCGTCTTCGGCAGGTCGGTGTCGAGCGTGATGCCCGTCACCGAGGTCAGCAGGCGCGTGTACTCCGCGTCGATGTAGCCGGCGGCCAGGTTCAGCGAGAAGCCGCCGCCGATGATCGCCTCGAGCTCGAGCTCCGCGCCCTTGAGCTCCGCGTCGCCCGCGTTCTGCGAGACCGGCGAGGCGCCCTCCTGGATCTGCAGCTGGATGCCGGTGTAATCGGTCCAGAAGATCGCCGCGTTGGTCTGCACG
>DASTHJ010000052.1:0-10595 GCA_035718265.1 Steroidobacteraceae bacterium
GCACGCCCGGGCTGTAACGCTTCTCGAGGAACTCGGGCATCGTGTAGATGCCGTTCTTGAGGAACACCGGCAGGATCCACTTGCCGACGATGATCAGCGTGAGCGCGGCCATCCATTCGTACGAAGCGATGGCCATGCCCAGCACGTAACCCGAGCCCGACATGCCGACGATCTGCTCGGCGGAGATGTTCGCGGCGATCAGCGACGTGCCGATCGCCCACCACGGCAGCGCGCGGCTCGCGAGGAAATAGTCCTGGGCATCTTTCTTGTGCGTGCCCTTCTCGCGCGACACCCATTGCGCGAGCAGGAAGATGCCGATCGCATAGATCACCAGGATGGCGATGTCGATGGTTGCCAGGTTCACGTTCCCCCCGATTGCAAACGGCGCTGCTGCGCCGGAGTTCTTATTTGGTCGCGGTGCGCAGAGCTTCCATGAGCACGCGCGCACGCGTTTCGACCTGCGCCAGTGTATACGCGGGCGTGAAGAGTTCGCTGCCGAATCCGAAGCCGTCGGCGCCGACCGCGAGCCACTCCGCGATGTCCTGCGCGCCAATTCCGCCGACCGGCAGGACACGCACTTGTCCCGGCAATACGGATTTCAGGGCCTGCAGATGTCTCGAGCCGTATGTGGCCGCGGGAAACAGCTTGAGCTCCGTGGCGCCGCTGGAAATGGCCGTGAATGCCTCGGTCGCGGTAGCGATACCAGGCAGCACGCGCAGCTTCAGTTCGAGCGCGCGCCGGATCACGGCCGGCTCGCAGTTCGGCGCGACGATGAGGCGTCCGCCCGCCGCGTGCACGCGGTCGACGTCCGCCACCGTGAGCACCGTGCCGGCGCCGATGGTGCACTCGCCGTGCGCGCGCGCCAGTAGTTCGATCGAGCGCAGCGGCTCGGGTGAATTGAGCGGCACCTCGATCGTACGGAACCCGGCCGCCACCAGCGCCGCGCCCACCTCGGGCGCGCGCTGCGGTGTCAGGCCGCGCAGGATGGCGACGAGCTCGATGTGCTTGTTCATGAGTCAGCCGATTCCATGTGCCGGAAGATGGCGGTGAGGCCGTGCCGCGCAGCTTCCGCCCCGTCGATGCCGACCGCGGCGCGACCGGCGAGTCGCAGGGCCGTCGAATACGTCGCGACGAGTCGCGGCATGCCGATGACGTGGACGGGCTCGCGCACGCTGGATTCACCGAACAAGGGCAGCGCGCCGCGCACGTCGGTGCCGATGAGCAGCCCCGAGAGCCACGAGGGCGCGCCCTCGGCGGATAACTGCTGGTCGAGCCGCAGGCTGCGTGCCTGGAACAGTCGATGTGGCAGCGGCACCTCGGGGCGGAGCGCCGCCTCGGCGAGTCCCCGCCCGAATTCGGCGTCGCGGTGCTCGAGGGGCATCGTCGCCTCACGCACCAGCACGCTGTGCTCGCAGAGCAGTGCGAACAGTTCGCCCGTGGGCACGGTGAGGAAGTTCTGCACGGTCCCGTCCGCCAGCGCCACCCACTTGGTGTGGGTGCCCGGCATGCACACCAGCCGTCGCCCGGCATCGAGCCCGGGATGCAGGCGAAGCGCGCCGAGCAACTGCGTCTCCTCGCCGCGCATGAAGTCGGGCGCGCCCAGCGGATTCACGCACTTGAGACCAGGCACGATGCGCACGTCGTCGCGCACGCGCAGCGTGCGTGCGGCGAGCTCCGCCAGGCGCGCCGGGCAGGGTAGATAGGATGCCTCGCGCCAGCCGAACGTCGAGCCGACCATGCCGCCGAGCACCGCCGGCAACCCGCCGTGCGCACGGCGCCAGTCCGCCGTCGCCGCGTCGAACACCTCGGCGAACCTGCCGCGTGCGGCTGCGGCACCTGGGCCCTCGCGCGCCTCGAGCACGCCTCCATCCGCGTCACAGAGCATGAGTCGCAGGTTGCTCGTGCCCCAGTCGCCGGCGATGCAGGCGGCCCGGCTGCTGTCGATGCGGGTCATGCGCGGTATGTTACCGGCCGGCGCCCCGCGTCGGTGGTCAGACGTGATGCGCCGTCACCGTGCGCCGTTCACCCACCAGGAACGCATCGGCCACGAGCTGGAAGGGTCGCCAGTCGACCTCGGAGCGCCGCGCTTCACACAGCGCCGCGAAGCGCTCGTAGAGCCGCGGATACTCACCCGCAAGTCCCTCGTCGAGCAGAAGTGTCTTGCCATCGATCTCGAGCCCGGCGCCGCCGCGCGAGAGCTTGAGCGCACCACCGCGGACCTCGAGTTCGATGTCCCAGCTCTGCTCGCCCTTCTGCCGGAAATCGAACTCGGCCTCGATGCTCACCCCGTCGAGCGTGCGCAACTCGAGCTGTGCCGCAATCGGCGCCTGCTGGTTCTCCGGGAATTCCAGCGTGGCGCGCCGCACGTTCACCTCGACCGGCAGGATCTCGGTCAGCACCGACAAGGCATTGATGCCCGGATCGAACACACCGAACCCGCCCGGCTCCCAGATCCACTGCTGGCCCGGATGCCAGAACTGCACGTCTTCCTTCCAGACGATGCGACCGCGCACCAGCGGGCGCGTGCGCAGCCACTCGCGCGCCGCGTCGACACCGGCCGCGAAACGCGAATGCCAGGTCTGGAACAACGTGCGTCCGCGTGCGGCCGCTTCCTCCGCGAGCAAGGCGATTTCCCGCGTGGTCGGCGCCGGTGGTTTCTCCAGCATCACGTGCTTGCCCGCCCGCAACGCGAGCAGCGCGACAGCGAAATGCGCCTGCGGCGGCGTGCAGATGGAGATGCAATCGAGGTGCGGGGTCTTCGCAAGCAGGGTTGCGACGTCGGGGAAATTCGGCACCCCCTCCACGGTGGCATGGCGACTCGCGCAGGCGACCAGCTCGAACTTCGGGTTCGCCGCCAGGGCGGGAATGTGCTGGTCGCGTGCGATCTTGCCGATGCCGACCAGGGCGATACGCAGGGGCATGCCGCAGTCTAGCCGCAGCCCGGCACCGGCATCCATGCCGGAATGCGCATACCGGCCTGGTCCAAGTGGCATCGGGCCGGTTGCGCGGGGCGCCGGCCGATAGTTAGGGGCGCAGCCTGGCCGGAAGCAGCGTCAGACCGATTCCGCGACGCCGAGCTGTTCGAGGATCGCCACGCGCAGCGCCTGAGCCTCCGCGCTCGAGACGCGTCGCGGATGCGGCAACGTGACGTCGAACGATGCCTGGATGCGTGTCGGCCGCGGGCTCAGGACCAGCACGCGGTCCGCGAGGTGGATGGCCTCCTCCACGTCGTGCGTGATCAGCATGACCGTGTGGCGCTCCTTCTGCAGTATGCGCAGCAGCTCGTTCTGCATGCGCAGGCTCATCAGCGCGTCGAGCGCGGAGAACGGCTCGTCCATGTAGAGGATTTCCGGCTTCACGACCAGCGCGCGCGCGATCTCGCAGCGCTTCAGCATGCCGCCCGACAGCTCGTGCGGATAGTTGTTCTCGAAGCCCTTGAGACCGACCAATGCCGCGTACTCGGCCGCGAGCTGCTCGCGTTCCGGCATCTCCTCCGGCAGCCCGAACAGCAGGTTCTGCCGCACCGTGAGCCAGGGGAACACCGCGCCCTGCTGCGTGATGAGGACGCCCTTGGAGTTCGGCTTGGTGCGCGGATTGCCGTCGACCAGGACCTGGCCCGAGTCCGGCGCCAGGAAGCCGGAGATGATGTTCATCAAGGTCGTCTTGCCGCAGCCCGACGGACCCACGATGGCGACGAACTCGCCGTCGCCGACCTTGAAATCGAGATCCTCGATGACCTCGAGCCGTCCGCGCTCGGTGGCGAATCCCTTGCGGACGTTCTGGACGTGGATCTTGGTCTTAATGAACATAGCGCCACCGCACGATCTTCATGTTCTCGAGCAATCGCATGATGCCGTCGAGCATCAGCCCGATGAGCCCGATGATGATCATGCCGGCGATCACCAGGTCGTAGCGGTTACCGGCGTTGCGCGCATCCATGATCATGTAGCCGAGGCCCGAGCGCAGCGCGATCATCTCGGCGGCGACCACCACGAGCCACGCCACGCCCAGGCCGATGCGCATGCCGACGATGATCTGCGGCAGCGTGGCCGGGAACACCACCTGCAGGAACAGCTTCTTGCGCGGCACGCCGAAGTTCTCCGCGGCCCGCAGGAAGCGCTTCTCGATGGTGTGCACGCCGACGGTGGTCTGCACGATCATCGGGAACACCGAGGCGATGAAGATCAGGTAGATGGCCGAGGCGTTGCCCACGCCGAACCACAGGATCGCGATCGGGATCCAGGCGATCGGCGAGATCGGCCGCAGGATCTGGAAGATGGGATTCATCGTGACGAACGCGCCGTGCACGCGGCCCATCCACAGGCCGAGCGGGATGGCCAGCAGCACCGCGAGCCCGAAACCCGAGGCCACGCGCATCAGCGAGGAGCCGATGTGTTGCCAGAGGCTGCCGTCGCGCGCCAGCTCGAGCGTGCCCTGGACCACCTTGGCGGGGCTCGGAAAGATCACGCTCTGCGTGACGGTCACGGTGACCCACCAGACCGCGATGAGCACCGCCGCGACGACGATCGACGGCCATGAATGCCTGAGACGTTTCATCTGTTGTCGTTCTCCCGCTCTAACTCTTCAGCCAGTGCCGCAGGCGCCAGCGGATCTTCTGCCACGGCCATACCGGTTTTTCTTCCACGATCACGACGAACTGCCCGCTCGAGTGCGCGGTGCAGTCGAAGCGGTTCTCCGAGGCCACCTCGAACGGCAGCCGGAAACTCTGTCCCGGCATGAGGATGGTCGGCCCGAACTGCTGTGGTACTTCGTCGAGGTTGCGCAGCAGCAATACGTCGTTCACGTCCAGCGTCAGCGTGATCGACGACGGCAGGATGTCCACCAGGTCGCCGGCCCTGCGCCGAGCGTACGTGCCGTGGGGTATCTCGAACAGCTCTTCACGTGAATCCGGGTGGATGGGCGCGAAGCCCGCCCACCCGACGACCGCCATCAGCGGCGCGAGCGCCGCGGCCAACCACCAGCGTCGCCTGCTCATGAGCGCAGCAGGATCTCGAGGTCATGCACGAAGTCGTCGACGGTGTGGCCGTAGGGCATCACGGCGTGCAGGCCGCCCGTGCGATCGATCAGGAAGATGGACGAGGAATGTCCGATGGTGTAGCTGCCGTCGGGATACGTGATCTTCTTCGAGGAGACGCCATAGCGCTGCTTCGCGGCGTCAATGGCCTCGGGGGTGCCCACGCCGCCGACGAAGGTGGGATCGAACGAGCCGAGGAATTTCTTCATGCGCTCGGCGGTATCGCGCTCCGGGTCGACGGTCACGTACACCACCTGCACGCGATCGGCCGCGGCGCCGAGCTTGCGCCGCGCGCCCGCGAGCGTGGCGAGCGTGATCGGGCACACCTCGCCGCAGGAACTGAAGCCGAACGCCAGCAGCACCACCTTGCCGCGGTACTTGGCGAGGTCGAGTGGCCGGCCGTCGGTGCCCTGGAGTCCGAGTGGCGGCGCCGGCATGACCGGGCTCAGCACGCCGGCCTTGAGCTGTGGCGAGGCGGTGGAATTCGTGCCGGGCTCCGCGAGCGCGAGCGCCGCCGACAGCATCATCACCATCATGAGCAACGGCTTGCTCATATGGGCATGGGCGCCGCCTGCGCCTGCTTCACGAAGCTGTCGTCGATGTACTTCTCGTAGGGAATCGGGTGCTTGATGGTGCCGGCCTCGATGGAGAGCTGCATGAGATCGTCGAACTCCTCGCGGATCATGCGCAGGTCACCGTAGGTCACGCGATCCGCCGGGTTCTCCATCACGAACTGCAGGATCTTCGGATCCTGGTTGAAGAAGCTGCGGCCCGCGGCGATGGTCACGGCCTTGTCGCGATTCGCCCTGGTCTGGTCGAGCCAGGTGCCGGCGCCCTGAATCTGGTTCACCAGGTCCTGCACCAGCGGGCGGTTCGACCGGATCAGCTCTTCGCGCACCGTCAGCACGCAGCAGATGTAGTTGCGCCACTCGTCGCGGGTCATGCGCAGTACGCGCGCGTAGCCGGCGCTTTGCGCAGCCGCGCCGAACGGCTCGCCCGTGCAATAGGCGTCGACCGCGTCGGCGTACAGCGCCGCGGGCATGTCGGGCGGCGGCATCTCCACGATCTCGAATTCGCTCGCCTGCAGGTTCTCGCGCTCGAGCATCTTGCGCAGGAACAGGAAGTCCACAGCGAAGCGGCTCGGGATCGCGATGATCTTGCCCCTGAGATCCGAGAATTTCTGGTAAGGCGAATCCGTTTTGACCATGATGACCGCGCCCGAGCGGTGCCCCAGCGACACGATTTTCACGGGGATGTTCTTGTCCGCGAGATCCATGACCAGCGGCGCCAGCATGTAGCCCGCCTGGATGCGGCCGGCCATCAGCGACTCCTTGATCTCCGGCCAGCCGCTGTACTTGCTGTACCGGTAGCGAAAGTCGTTCTTCGCCACGCCCGACTCGATGGCACGGCTCTTCCCCACGCAAGCCACGGGCAGGGTGAGGTTGCAGGTCACCGGCAATCCACCGACCTCGAGGGCGCCGCCATCCGCGCGGCCCGAGCAGCCACCCAGGGACAATGGCAATGCGGCGGCCACGGCGCCCTGAATGAGATGACGGCGATTGAGGATGATGCTCACGGACGCGGATTCGCCGGCTGAGCCGGTCAGGAATTGTGCGGTCCGCAGCCTAGCGCACGGCTCCATAGCCTTCCGCTATGGAGCCGTGGAGTAGGCGCGCTCGAAGATCAGCGTCTCGCGAAGCGGATTCTGTACAGCAGACCGCCCGCCAGCAGCAGCAGGATCAGCAGGTCGAACGAACCGCCACCGCCTTTCTTGCCGCCGCCACCGCTACCGCTCGAGGAGCCGGAGGACGCATAGTTGAACGTGAGGGTGACGGGCGAGGATTCGCTCACGCCGTCGCGAACCACGACCTGCGCGGTCACGGCACCATTGCCGGCCGACGGAACGTAGTCGAACAGGCCGGTCGCGGCGTCGAGCGTCAATGTTCCGCGCGACGGCGGCGTCGACACCGCGTACGTCAGCGGATCGTCGTCCGCATCGCTTCCCATGACTCGTGCCGACGTCGTGCTTCCGACGACGACGCTGTAGCTGGCGTTCGGCGCCGTCGGAACCGTGTTCGTCAGGTTGAGCTGCACCGTCCGCGCGGCGGAAACGTCCGCGCCGTCGCTCGCCGTGAAGGTGAACGAGTCCGCGCCCACGAAGGCGCCGGTTGGCGTGAAGAGAATGTCACCGGCCGCTGCGTCCGCCACCGTCAACGTCCCGTGCGTCGGCAAGGTCCCGAGCGCGAACGAGAGCGGATCGCCATCCGGATCGCTGCCTGCCAGCTGCAGGGTCTGCGCGCCCCGCCAGTGCGCTTCGATGGCGGTGGTCGTGGTGGTCGGTGCGGTGTTCGTCAGCGTGATTGCAACAGTCAGCAGGTCGGAGAACTGGAAGCCGTCGTAGGCACGCACCTGCAGCGAGTCCGCGCCCTTGCCTGTGCCGTTCGCCGTGTAGTGCAGCTGACCTGTCGCAGCATCCGTCATGGTCACGGTGCCAAGCGCCGGCAGCCGGGCCAGCTGGTACGTGAGCGTATCGCCGTTGTCGTCGCTGCCGATCACCTGCAGATCCGTGCTGCCGCGCCAGTGCAGCGATGCGCTGAGCGGGTTCAGCGATGGCACGCTGTTACCGCCGATGTCGGTGAAGACGGCCGGGTACAAACCTCCCGAGAGGAAAGAAGATTTGCCCTGCGCCGTGAATCTCCGCAGCGAGCCGTTGATGCCGAAGTAGGTGTTCTCGGTGTCGACCGAGGTGATCAACGTCGACGTCGCCAGGTCGTACACGCGCAGCTCGGTGTTGCACGCGAATGCGACCTGGCTCGGACCGTGCGCGACGAGCGCGGTGACGCTGTACGTGGCACTGCCAATCGAGCAGGCCGACGGATGGTTCGACAGGACCTCGAGCGTCTCGCCATCGAGCACGTCGATCGAGCCGTCATATTTTCCCGCGACGATCTCGAGCTCCGCGCCGCCCGTGACGTCGAGTGGCAGTACGCTGGCATATTCGGTGCCGACGCTCTGGGTCTGCTGCTTGTCGCTCCAGCGCACGCGCAGGACCGGCCCCATGCCAACGACCAGGTCCAGCCCGGGCGCGCCGACATCCGCCGCGATCACGGTGCTCGGGTAGTAACCGAGAGACTGGCTCTTCCAGATCGTCGCGCCGGTTCGCGGGTTGATCGCGTACAGGAACGTGCCCGGAGATCCGGAGTGCGCGACCGAGTTGCCGGCCAGCACGTCGAGCAGGCCGTCGCCGTCGAGGTCGGCGACATCGAGGGTCTGCAGCGGAGAACCCGAATCGAACGGCCACTCGTGCTCGACGGTGCGGGACACGCCGTCGATGACGAACAGGCGTCCGTCGTACAACTTGTCGGTCGCGACCAGGATCTCCGGCTGCGGGTCACCGTCGACGTTCGCGATCCGCAATGCATGGACGCCGGTCCATGCGGTGTTGTTGAACATGTTGGTCGGGCCCTGGAATTCGAGCTTGTGCGTGATCGCGTCGAAGATCAGCATCACGCCGTCGGCGTAGCCACTGTCGCTGTCGTAACTCGCGACGACCAGCTCGGCTCGCCCGTCGTTGTCGACGTCGCCCACGTCCACCGCGGAGAAGTAGTTCGCGATGTCGAAGCTCTGGTATTCGACGGCGCGATTCGCGACGTTGACCACGTACATGTAGTCGGGACCGGAAGGCGTTGCACCCGCGCCCCACATGAGCTCGAGGGCGCCATCGCCGTCCGGATCGCTCACGCCGATGTCGGTGACGCCATGTTCGGGATTCGGCGCTTCCCACAACTGCGCGCCACTGTTGCCGTCGAGCACGTGGATCGCGCCCCACTGGCCGTCACCGACGATGACCTCCGGGACGCCGTCACCGGTGACGTCGAACGCGCGCACGGCTGCGACGTCGAGGTCGGCGGGATACTCCCACTTCGAGGCCTGCAGCTCGAGGTTCCACGCCTGGACCGAGTACCAGCCCTGGGAAGCGACCAGTTCGTCCCGGTTGTCGCCGTCGATGTCCGCGAGGCGCAGCTGGTATCCGAACGCCGTGCCACGGTTCCACTCGACGGCCGGGGTATCGCCGGTGATGCAGATCACACGGCCGTCGCTCAATGCGATTTCCAGGTCGGCGTCGTCGTCGACGTTGCCGAGCGCGAAACTGGATACGGACGCCTGATCCCCGAGCGAAACGCTGGGTTCCGCCTGCATCGTGCTGGCGTCGAAGAACAACAGCTGGTTCGTGGCGAGGCCGATCACGTCCGGCGTGCCGTCGTTGTTGCCATCGCCGAATTCGAGCGCGGTGATCGAGACGTTTTGCGGCAGGGGCAGCGTCGCGATCCTTTCCTGCGTCAGCGCGTTGTAGACGCGCACGCCATCGCTGTTCCCGGCGATCCAGACGGTCTTGGTGTTGCCGACTTCGACGACGCGCAGCGCGGTGACCGCCATCTGCGGGCTCTTCCATTTCACGAAGTAGTCCTGGGTCGACGGCTCATAGTCGGCGATGGCCCACTGACCGAAGCCGAGGCCGTAGATGAATTCCTGGTCGCCATCGGCGTCGACGTCGACCGGCCAGAAGCCGCCGTAACCGATGCCGTAGCCCCAGGTGTTGAAGCGCCAGCTCTCGGCGTACGTGGTCGCGAGTCCGATTGCGCTCGCGCGCACGGCTCCTGCCTTGCGCAGGACCGGGCGCGCCGCGGCGGCCGACTTCGTCCCTCGGGCCGCCGGCGCGACCAGCTTCGCGTTACGGCCGTCGGAGCGCCGCGCGTAGTTCTTGCGCGCGCCCTGGGCATCGCGCACGACACGCCCCAGCGAGTCGGTCTCCGCCGGGCGTTGTTGGCCGCGCGCATCGACGGCCGCAAGGGAAACGAGCGCCGCGAGTGCGGCGAGGACCAGGGATTTCATGGCGAACCTCGATCGAGAACGATTCTTGGTAGTTAGTATTGATTCTCGCGGCGCCACGTTGTCACAGCGCTCCACGCCGGTCAATCGCCGGACACGCAATTTGACTTTGTCCGCCGCCGGTCCTGCGGCCTACAATTCCGCCCACGATGCCGTTCATTTCTGCTTCTGACGCGGACCGGGAGACCTATGACATCGTCGTCGTGGGTTCCGGCGCCGGCGGCGGCCAGGCGGCCTACACGCTGACCATGGAGGGGGCCCGGGTCCTGATGCTCGAGGCCGGCCGGCGCTACGACCCCGCTGTCGAGACGCCGATGATGCAGAACAACGCCGAGGCCCCGCTGCGTGGCTCCGGCACCCCGGACAAGCCGTTCGGCTTCTGGGACGCCACCATCGACGGCGGCTGGCAGGTTCCCGGCGAGCCCTACACCAGCGCCTCGGACGACCCCGCCCGGCAATTCCAGTGGTGGCGCGCCCGCATGCTGGGCGGCCGCACCAATCACTGGGGGCGCATCTCGTTGCGCAACGGCCCCTACGACTTCAAGCCGCACACCCGCGACGGGCTCGGCTTCGACTGGCCGATGGACTACGAAGACCTGGCGCCGTATTACGACAAGGTCGAGATGCTGATCGGCGTCTATGGCGGTGAAGACGATCTCGAGAACACGCC
>DASTHJ010000053.1:0-6748 GCA_035718265.1 Steroidobacteraceae bacterium
CCGCCGTCGCGGTTCTCTGGAAGCGCACACGCTTCTCTTGATGCTACTGCCAAACCACGAGAGCTCTGAGGCCTCATCAAGCAGAATCGGTCGCGAGCCCTGAAGAGAGGGGGTGGGCCCGCGACCGATTTGCCAGGCTCAGGCGTTCTCGGTCCACCCGACAAACACTGCGCGTGAGACCTTCGCCGACGGCCACGTGCGGGTGACCACTTGGAAGACTCCCGCGCGTCAGGCTGGACTCATGTTCGTGAGCCATCCAACCAGTCGCGCCAATGATTTCCCGACTATTTGAAGAGCGAGCTCGCGAGGAGGTTCAAATGACCGAAGCCCTTGCTCGCATACTCGAACGACGGCGCGACCACGGGGTCCTGTTCGGCCTCGACGACCAGCCAGCCGGAGTAACCGACCTTAGCCAGGGGCGCGAGCACCCGGCGGTAGTCGACCAGGCCATCGCCCGGCACGGTGAAGACCCCGTCCAGCACCGCGTTCAGGAAACTCGAATCCCGATTCACGACGCGTTCCAGGATGGAAGGCCTGACGTCCTTGCAATGCACGTGGACGATACGCCTGGCGTATTTCTCCGCCATCTCGAATAGAGATGCGCCAACCCCCGCATATGTGAGGTGTCCCGTATCGAAAAGCAGCCCGACCGAGTCTCCAGTGCCCTCCATCATCGCCTGGACATCGCGCTGCGATTGCACGACCGTCCCCATGTGATGGTGATAAGCGAGCCGGAGACCCTCAGCTTTCATGCGATCCGCGAGCGCCGTGAGCCGTTCGCAGAATACCGGCCACTCGTGACGCGCGAGATGCGGCCGCTGAGACACCGGCGTGCGCTGATCGCCGTGAGAGCAGCGCGAAACCTCCGCAAAGACCATCACGTCGCAACCCAACGAGTGCAGCAACTCGAAGTGGCTGGACATCGCGTCCCACTCCGCGTCAACGCTCCGTTCCAGCAGCCGGCCGCTATACCAGCCCGACACGAGCTGCAGGTCGTGTGACTTGAGGATCGGGCGAAGCTGCGCCGCTACGCGCGGGAACTTGTTGCCCAGTTCGACACCCGTGAACCCCGCCTGGCGGGCTTCACGCAGGCAGGTCTCGAGAGAGGTCTCCTGCCCCAACGAGGGCAGATCGTCGTTTGTCCAGGTGAGCGGATTGATGCCCAGTTTCACGGTCATTCTTCGCCCCGAAGCTTTGAGAGCTCGCCCTGATAAGTTTCAAACGCCCTGGCGACCCTGGGGTTCTGCGACACTTCCGGAAGCGCGACGTCCCACCACGCGCCACCCACGTTCGGACTCGCAGTGGGATCGGTATCGATGACCAACACGCAGGTTCTCGATTCCGAAGCGGACTCGGCCAGCGCGGTTTCCAGCTCGGCCACGTTCGCGACCTTGCGCGAGACGGCGCCAAGAGCGGCCGCGTGGGCGACGAAATCCACCTTCGGCGCGTTGTCATCCAGCAGGTTGTTGAAGGCATCGCCACCCCGCGAAGTCTGCAGGCGGTGAATACAGCCGAAGCCCCGGTTGTCGAGCAGCACGATCGTGAGCTTGAGACCCAGCGCAATCGACGTCGCGATCTCTGAATTCATCATGAGATAGCTGCCGTCGCCCACCATGACGACGACATCGCGTTCCGGTTTCGCGAGCTTGACGCCCAGTCCGCCCGCGATCTCGTATCCCATGCACGAGAAGCCGTACTCGACGTGATAATCGCCAGGCTCGCGCGACTTCCAGAATTTGTGGAGGTCGCCAGGCAGACCGCCCGCGGCGCAGACGACGGTCGTCTTGCAAGTTGCCATACGGTTCACGGCGCCTATCACCTGGGCGTCGGTAGGTAGTTTGGCTGGCGCGCTCCGGGTCACGGCGTATGCAGCTCGCTCCCAGCCCTCCTGGCATTGCTTGACGGCAGCGCTCCACTCCTTGCGATCCGGAGGGTCGCCCATCTGCTTGTCGAGCTCGTCCAGGGTCCGCGCGACATCCCCTTGCAATGCCAGTGCATCGTTCTTGGCGGCATCGAGCCGGCACACATTCACGCTGATCAACCCTAGCGCGGGCGCGGCAAACAGGGAGTTCGAGGCTGTCGTGAAATCCTGCAAGCGGGTTCCCAGGGCGATGATGAGATCTGCCTTCCGCGCGAGCTCATTGGCCGCGCTCGTGCCGGTGACGCCGATCGCACCGACGTTCTGCGGATGATCGAAGGGCAGCGCGCCCTTCCCCGCCTGCGTTTCCGCGACAGGTATGCGATGGAACTTGGCGAATTCAGCCAGCTGATCCGTCGCCTCGGAATACAGCACTCCACCACCGGCGATGATGAGCGGGGATCGGGCTCGGGAAATCCTGCTGGCTGCCTCGCGCAAGCGGTCGGCAGCGGCTCCTGGACGGCTCGGCATGTGCACGCAAGGCTCGAAAAAGCTTTCGGGGTACTCATACGCTTCGGCCTGCACGTCCTGTGGCAGGGCCAGCGTGACCGGGCCGCACTCGGCCGGATCGAGCAGCACATTGATCGCCGCGGGCAGGCTGCGGAGAATCTGCTCGGGTCGAGTGATGCGATCCCAGTAGCGCGACACGGGCTTGAAGCAGTCGTTCACGCTGATCGTGGGATCGCTGAAGTCCTCGAGTTGCTGGAGCACGGGGTCCGGCCGCCTGCTCGCAAACACGTCACCCGGCAGCAGCAGAACCGGCAGGCGGTTCACGTGGGCCAACGCCGCGGCGGTTACCATGTTGGTCGCTCCGGGACCGATCGACGTAGTGCATGCCAGAAAACGGCGACGCCGTTGCGCTTTCGCATAGGCAACGGCGGCGTGCGCCATGGACTGTTCGTTGTGTCCCCGATACGTGGGGAACTGATTGCGCACTGCCGAGAGTGCCTCGCCGAACGCGGTGACGTTGCCATGGCCGAAGATGGCGAAGATGCCGGGGATCAACGGCACCGTCTGCCCATCAATGATCGTCTGCTGCGCGATGAGGTACCGCGTCAGTGCCTGGGTAGTCGTGAGTTTGACAGTCGCGCTCATGACTCAGCCCGCCGCCTGGACGCGTTGCTCATACCCGGCCTGGCGCTGCGCGCGCCAGGCCTCTATCAATCTGCGATAGCGGCGCGCCATGTCCTCGACGGCCGCTTCATCGCTGGTCACTCCGCGCAACCAACCATTGGCCGCTGCGCTGAAGATGCTTCGACCCACCGCGAACCCGCGACAGACCGGTGATTGCGCCGCCTGCGAGAACGAGAGCTGCAATTGCTCTTCAGGTGCGTCGAGCCCCAGCAACAGAACTCCATTGCACCACGGGTCGCGCGCCTGGATGAGCTCGCCGATCGCGCGCCACGCATCCGCGGTTTGAGACTCGAGTTTCCACCATGCCGGGCGGATACCGATGTTGTAGAAGCGCTTCAACACGCGAAGCGTCGTGTCATCCTGGATCGGTTTGCCTCGTCCGGCGCTGATGAACTCGAGCATGAGGTCGCGATCGAGAGCCAGCGCAGCCTGGTAAAGCTCGGTGACCTTGTGTTCCTGCTCGTACCGGAGGTCGATCGGATCGTCGGGATGATAGAAGACGAGACACTTGATCACGTGATGCACCGGCCACGCCCGGATGTTCAATGCCACGTTGTCGATGCCTTCGAACTGCAGCGGACGAGAACCGGGGAGCTCGATCGGACGGGCCACCCAAGTGTCCGAATGCGTGAGCGATTCGAGCACCGGCGTACCATGCCGGCCATCGACGATGACCCCGAGACTACCGGCCAGCGTGCTGTCCTCGGTCACCCGCTCGACGGCGCGGGCGATCAGCAGCTTGAAATCGGCGATGAGTGCGCGCGGCCTGCCGGCGTCGTCCGCCATCTCTTCCAGCTGCTTGCGATGATCAAAGGCGAGCACGAACAGGTCGCCGGCCGTCCTGCGGCGCACGGTGGTCGCATGGTGCATGTGCAACAGGGTGGCATCGAGATCCGGCCGGTGGACCGGCACCGCGCGAGTCATGAATTCCTTGAGCTCAGCCTGGCTTGGCATGGCCGGGCTGCAGGCGTGGCGGCTCACGACCAGTGCGCCGCAGGCATTGCCCAGTCGGCCGCATTCCTCGAGCGACGCATTTCG
The DNA here is from genome assembly GCA_035718265.1 of Steroidobacteraceae bacterium. GTDB lineage: Bacteria > Pseudomonadota > Gammaproteobacteria > Steroidobacterales > Steroidobacteraceae > CADEED01. The sequence continues at coordinate 4,091 of DASTHJ010000053.1, forward strand.
CAGCCAGCCGGACAGAAAGCCGCTCAGGAAAGCATCGCCGGCGCCGAGGACGTTGAGCACCTCGACGGGGAAGCCGGGCACGACCAGTGCCTCGTCCAGATCGTCCGGCACCGCGCCGGGAACGATCACGCATCCAGACGCGCCGCGCTTGATGACGATCACCGCCGATGTCAGCGAGCGGATCCGGCGGATCGCCGCGATCACGTCTTCGGTACCGCCCGCGATGCGGATTTCTTCTTCCGTGCCCACCACCAGGTCACACAGCGGGATGAGCGGCTGCATCGACGCGGTGACAGTTTCGCTGGCGACGAAGCGCGAAGCGCCATCACCTGCGGCAGTGAGCTTCCACAGTACGGGGCGATAGTCGATGTCGAGAACGCAGCGGGTACCATTCTTCCGCGCCCATCGGAACGCCTGCTCCACTGCGGCTCGCGTGCGGTCGGTTGATAGGTGTGTGCCTGTCACCGCGAAGGCGCCGCTGCTCGCGATATAGGCCTCGTCGAAGTCGTCGACGCAGACACCCATGTCGGCGCAATTCTCGCGGAAGAAAATGTGCGGGTACGAACCCGTGCCCTCGATGCCGAGTACCACCGATGCCGTGAGGCGATCAGGATCGGTCTTGACGTGGCTGACGTCCGCGCCGAATGCAGCGAGCGCCTCGCGCACGAAGCGACCCATGTGCTCATCGCCGACGCGGGTGAGCATCGAACTGCGCAGGCCCAGGCGTGCGACCCCCGCGCAGAGATTTGCGGAAGAGCCCCCCAGATACTTGGTGAAGCTCTGCATGTCCTCCAGGCGGCCGCCAATCTGCTCGCCGTAGAAGTCGACGGCGGCGCGCCCGAGGCAGATGAGGTCCAGCGATCGCGTCATTTGGTTTTCTCTTCGAGATGCGGACGCCAGTAGTCGGCATCCGCCTTCAGGGTCCAGGTGTGATCCGCCGTGAATTCCGGCGAGGTGTAAGGATTCCCCGCGAGGTGACGGATCACCCACGAGTAGTACATGGCATAGCCCGGGGCAGCGCATTGCGCATGATCGAGCCCCGCGGGAATGTGGATGGTGTCGAAGGCGCGGACCTTCACCACGTCCTCACCCAGTTCCGCATGCCCGTACCCTTCGGGACGTGAGAAGCGGTAGTGGTAGATCTCGGGCTGCGGGTGATGGTGTGGCGGATAACTCGACCATCCGCCGGGAAATGTCACGACTTCTCCCAACACGAGCTGCGCCTGCGGCGGCGAATTGCGCCCGTCGAACGCGGTGCGCACGTATCTCAGCGCACGTTCGCCCACCAGGCCCTTGCCGCGGTACTCATTGGGAACTTGGGCAGGGCTGAAGATGCGCCCCTCGAAGCGCGCCTCGTTGGCGCAATCGTAGACCGTCCATTCGACGTCGCTGATCGCCTCCAACGTAAGGGCCGAACCGGCGCTCGCGTGCAGGCAACTGCACGATTCGTCGAAGAGTGACGCCCGCGATACGCGGAACGCTTTGCCATCCACCGCGCCCGCGGACTCGCCCGCCATTAGCAACCACGCGGTCTCACGGACGACCCGGATCTGCTTGTGCTCGCCTGCCTTCATCCGCAAGACGCCCAGACCGAGCCCGGAGATGTTGTCCGGCGCCGAACAGTCGGTGATCGCCGTGAACCCGGGCCCAAAGCCGCTCCGGAAGCTTTTCAGGTGTTCATTCATCACGGTGAGAGCGCCGGCGAAGGCTCTCTGTGCTCCTTCATGTCGGGAGCGCCACTACGCACTCCCCGTCAGCTGACGGTAGCGGATTGGAATGAAAGTTTCAATGAGTCCGATATATGGAACACCGATTTCAAGCCGACAGCGTGACCGCCTTTCCGGTGACGAGCGACGCCTGCGCGGCGTCGGCGAGCTTCAGCGCGCGACGACCATCTTCACCGGTGGCCAGCTCGACCTTTTTGCCCTGCAGGGCATTGAGAAAATCCTCGAGCTCGAGCCGGTAGGCCGCGGCATAGCGTTCGAGGAAGAATGGCAAAGCGGGCTCTGTCGTGAACCCGTTTTCACGAGCCAGGGTCACGCTGGTCGAGGTGTGATTGGCGGCGGACAATGCGCCCTTCGATCCGAATACTTCGATGCGCTGGTCGTAGCCGAATGCGCAACGCCGGCTGTTGGCGATCTGGCACATCGTGCCGCTCGCAGTGCGCAGCATGACCATGGCCGTGTCGACATCCCCGGCCGCGCCGATGTCGGGATTCACCAGGGCGCTGCCACGGGCGAATACTTCGACCGGCTCCTCGTCCAGCAGCCACCGTGCCATGTCGAGATCGTGGATCATCATGTCGCGGAACAGGCCGCCGGAGCGCGCGATGTATTCGACAGGCGGCGGCGCGGGGTCGCGGCTGATGATATGGACTGTCTCGATCTTTCCGACTGCGCCCGTCTTGCTCTCCTGCCTGAGCCTGGCGAATGACGGGTCGTAGCGGCGATTGAAGCCCATGAACAACGGAGTGCTCTGGCGTCGCACGAACTCCAGGCAGGAGTCGGCGCGCTTGATGTCGAGATCGAGCGGCTTCTCGCAGAACACCGCCTTGCCGGCGCCCGAGGCGCGCTCGATCCAGTCGGCATGTGTGTCGGTGGAACTCGCAATCAGGACCGCATCGACATCGCTGGTCAGAGCGTGTTCGGGCGCGACGAC
>DASTHJ010000054.1:0-6533 GCA_035718265.1 Steroidobacteraceae bacterium
CACGTAATTGCCGATCGGGTTGGCGTGCGTGATCGGCTTCGAGTCCTTGCGCAGCGTGTTGACCGAACCGGTCAGATCCGCCGAGCCGCCCAGCATCTCGCCGAGCTTCGGTCCGAGCACGTTCAGCGCCACCTGCGAGGAAGCGCGCGTGGCCTGCGACCCGGTCACCGCCGCGCCGGCGGCCAGCACCTCCTGCGTGATCTCCGCCCAGTTGCCGGGCAGATCACCTTTCATGCGCCGCTCGAACTCGGCGGCGAGCTCGGCGTGCTCGCGCTTGTAGCGCTTCCACAGGCGATTCCACTTCTTCTCGGCGGCGGCACCGGCTTCCTTGTGGTCCCACGCGGCGCGGATCTGGTCGGGCACGACAAACGGCGGGTATTCCCAGCCGAGCGTCTTGCGCGCCAGCGCCACTTCGTCCGGACCGAGCGCCTCACCGTGCGCCGACTTGGTGCCCTGCTTGTTGGGCGCGCCCCAGCCGATGATGGTCTTGCAGCAGATCAGCGAAGGCTGGTCCTTGCGGGCGCGCGCCTTCTTGATGGCGGCGCGCACCGCCTCGCTGTCGTGGCCGTCGACGTTCTTCACCACGTGCCAGCCATACGCCTCGAAGCGCTTCGGCGTGTCGTCGTTGAACCACTCGACCACCTTGCCGTCGATCGAGATGCCGTTGTCGTCGTAGAACACGATCAGCTTGCCGAGCTTGAACGTGCCGGCGAGCGAGCAGGCCTCGTGCGAGATGCCTTCCATGAGGCAGCCGTCGCCGACGAAGCAGTACGTGTGGTGATCGACGACCGGCAGACCGTCGCGGTTGAACTCGCCAGCCAGCAGCTTCTCCGCCAGCGCCATGCCGACGGCGTTCGCCAGGCCCTGGCCCAGCGGGCCGGTGGTGGTCTCGATGCCGCCGATGTCGGCCTCGCGTTCCGGGTGCCCGGCGGTGCGCGCGCCGAGCTGGCGGAAATTTCGGATCTCGTCGATGCCCAGTGCGTAGCCCGTCAGGTGCAGCAGCGAGTACAGCAGCATCGAGCCGTGGCCATTCGACAGCACGAAGCGGTCTCGATTCCACCAGCGCGGATTCCCCGGGTTGTGCTTCAGGAAATCGCGCCACAGGACCTCGGCGATGTCCGCCATGCCCATCGGCGCGCCGGGGTGACCCGAGTTGGCGGCCTGGACTGCGTCCATGGAGAGCGCGCGGATGGCATTCGCCAGGGTGCGGCGCGTGGGGGTGGTGGTAGGGGTATCCATAAAGGGCGCGCATTGTCCGATACGGGGGGACACCGGGGCAACCCGAATGCGGCCCGAATCGCGGGAATCAAGCCAGTCCGACCCCGCTGCGCCCCGTCCTCGCGTCGCCGCGAATTGTCCCGGAAGGACAATGGCGGGCGATCAGGCCTTCTCGGCGAGGACCACCCACTTGTCGGACAGCAGCGGCGTCGACACGCGCACCACCTCGCGGACGGCGAAGCCCGCCTCGCGGAACTCCCGCTCCAGCTCGCGGCGGGAAACGCGCGCCAGCGGCGCGCGGCCCAGCCCTAACTTCCCGAACGTGTGCGTCAGCACGTAGCGGAACGTGTACTTGTGCCGGTAGTCGACGATCACGCAGCGGCGCGCGACGCGATGGAATTCGCGCAACATGCGCACGCGGGTCGCTGGATCCACGTGCATCATGAAGCGGATGCAGACCACGCAGTCCAGCGAGTCGTCGCGCAGTGGCAGCTTCTCTGCATTGGCCTGCAGGTAGCCGCGGATGCCGGGCGGCTGCGCGCCGCGCTCGTCCGCCGCGACGCGCGCCGCCTTCTGCAGCATCTCCATGGAGATGTCACTGCCGACGATCTCGTAGCCCTCGCGCGCCAATGCACCGGTGAAGCGGCCGGTGCCGCACGGCAGATCGAGGATGACGCGCACGTCCCGGGTCAGTGCGAGCGCCCGGCGGATCGCGGCCCACTTGCGGGCATTGCGCTTCTGGCGCTCCGGCGTGCTGAAGCGGTGAAAGTCATAGTCTTCAGCGACCTGCGAGCTGCGGTAGAAGTCGCGCTTGTATTCGTAGCGGTCTTCGCGCGGCCTGCTCGGATCACTCTTGCCCGGTTTCCTCATGTCGGCCGACACTGTAGTGGGCGCGAAAGCGATTTACCATTTTTCCCCACCTGGTGGACAAGGGTCGCAATATGCCGACGCGGATTCACATTTTCCGGCAGGTAGTTTGCGACCTGGTTCACTTCGCTCCGCCGCCATCACCCGGCCCGTGAACCGCATCACCCGGCGCTTGTCAGCATGTTTGTAGAGTGCGACTGAATGAGCGCGATCAGAATCATCCAATTCACCGATCCTCACCTGTTTGGCGACGCGGCCGGCACGCTGCGCGGCGTGAACACGCTCGAGACGCTCGAGCGCACGCTGGCCGACGCCTCCGGGCACCTCGCCGTCTGCGACGCCATCCTCGTCACCGGCGACCTGGTGCAGGACGACGCGGCCGGCTACGCGCATTTTCGCCGCCTGTTCGCGCGCTTCGGCAAACCCGTATTGTGCATCCCGGGAAATCACGACTTCGTGCCGCAGATGCGCGCCGCGCTCGACGGCCGTCCGTTCGAGCTCGACGGCCCGGCGGACATCGGCGCATGGCGCGTGGTACTACTGGACAGCGTGGTTCCGAACCAGGCCTCCGGCCGCATCACCGTCGAGATGCTGAGCAAGCTCGATGAAGAACTCGGCATGGCGCGGCAGCGCCACGCGATGGTCTGCCTGCACCACCATCCGGTCGCGATGAACAGCCGCTGGCTCGACAACGTCGGGTTGGCCAACGCGGACGAATTCTGGTCGGTGATCGACAGTCACCCGCAGGTGCGCGCCGTGGTCTGGGGCCACGTGCACCAGGCGTTCGAAGGCACGCGCCGCGGCGTGCGCCTGCTCGCGACGCCCTCGACCTGCGCGCAGTTCCAGCCGCGCTCCAACGATTTTGTCATCGACGATCAGCCACCGGCCTATCGCCTGCTGACGCTGCATTCCAACGGCGCCATCGACACTGGCGTGCACTTCCTGACTGCCGCAGAATCCGCGGCATGAAATTCCCTGCATCGGCGTGGCGGGACCTGCGCGGTCTCGCGGGCGCACTGTTGCTCGCGTGCGCCGCGGCGGGCGCCTGCGCGGCGCCGCGCGCCGACGGGTCGTCGGTCTGGGCGGTGAAGGGCAGGCACAACACCGTGTACTTCGCGGGCTCGGTGCACGCGCTGCCGAAGGACCACGCGGAGCTCTCGCCCGAGCTCGAGCTCGCCTACCGCGCGGCGGACGCGATCGTCATGGAAGTCGACCTCGACGACCTGAATCCGCTCGAGGCGGTGCAATTCGTGGCGCAGAACGGCACGCTGCCGGCGGAGGAATCGCTGTCGCAGGTGGTCGGCGCGGAGCGCTACCGCCGCATCCTCGAGCTCGCCAGGTCGATCGATGTGCCGGAGATCGCGCTGGCGCGACTCGAGCCGTGGGCGGCGGCCATGGTGCTCACGCAATTCGCGCTCATGAAGAGCGGCTTCGATCCGCAGCTCGGCGTCGACATGCAGGTGAGCGAGCGCGCGCGCGCCGACGGCAAGCCGATCGACGGACTGGAGACCATCATCGACCAGCTCGGCATCTTCGACTCGCGCACAATGGACGAGCAGATCAAGTTCCTGGTCGACGCCGCCGACGACGTGCCCGCCATGCACGAGGATCTCGCGCGCCTGATCGCGGCGTGGCGCGCCGGCGACATCGCGGCCCTGGAGCGGGAATTCAACGAGGAACGCGCCGAGTCACCGGCCCTGTACGACCAGTTGCTCGGCGCGCGCAATCGCCGCTGGATGCCGAAGATCGAGGCGCTGTTCGACGAGCAGCGCAACTACCTGGTCGTGGTCGGCGCTCTGCACTTCGTGGGTCGCGACGGCCTGCTCGAACTGCTGGCCCGCGCCGGGCACGAACCCGTCGCGCTGCCGGCGCCGGCATCCCGCCAATAGCGCGCAGCCGCGGGCCATGCGCAGTTTCGCGATCTTCCTCGGCCTGATCGCGCTGGGACTCGCGGCCATTGCCGCGCTGGGCTATCCCGCCTGGCTGCTGACCCAGGCGATGGGCCTGGAATTCAAGTTCCACCGCGTGGCGAGCCGCATCGCCATGTTGGCGCTGCTGGCCGGGTTCGTGTTCGTCGCCCGCCGCCTGCGCGTCGCCGACCGGCGCAGCCTCGGCTACGGCCTGCCCGCACGGAAGTTCGTCGCCGAGGCGGCCAAGGCACTGGTGTTGGGCGCGCTGCTCATGCTGCCGGTGCTCGCGACCATGGTGGCGCTGGACATGCGCGAGCTCAAACCCGGCGTGTCGCCGGATGCGGCCGGCTGGCTGAAACTCATGGGCCTGGGCCTCGGCTCCGGCCTGGCCGTCGCACTGATCGAGGAAACCTTCCTGCGCGGCGCGATGCAGAGCGCGATCGCGCGCGAATCGGGCGCCGTACCCGCCATCGTGCTGACTGCGTTGCTGTATGCGGCGACGCATTTCATCGGGCGCTACCGCGTCGCCGCCGCCGACGTGCATGCCGGCAGCGGCCTGGACATGCTGGCCGGCGCGCTGGCGTCGTTCACGCATCCGCTCGGCATCGTCGACGCGTTCCTGTGCCTGACGTCGGTCGGCATCCTGCTCGGCCTGGTGCGGCACTACACCGGCAACATCGCGGCCTGCATCGGATTGCACGCCGGCTGGGTGGCGGTGATCTCGGTGGTGCGCGAGACCTCGGAACGCAATCCGCACGGCCCCGCCAACTGGCTGATGAGCGACTACGACGGCTTCATCGGCTGGATGGTGCTCGGATGGACGCTGGTGATCGGTGCGGTCTTGTGGTGGTGGTATGGAAGAGCGGCGGTGTCACGCGGAGAAAACGCTGCATCGTCGCCTGGCCACTAGAGGCCGCGGACGTTTTCTCCGCCTGACGCCACTTTTTCCAGCGCCTCCAGGCGCGCGATGGGATCCTCGAGCTCGAGCAGCGCCTGCTTGTCGTTGGGCGCGAGCGGCAGCAGCTCGGCGAGCCGCGCGCCCACCCACGCGGCGTCATCGAACTTCTTCTCGACGTACTGGTACTGCGCGGACAGCTCCTCGAGCGCACGGCGCACCGTCGCGCCCAGTCGGACGTGATCCGGCGGCAGCGGCAGCGCCGGCTCATGCGCGGGCCAGGCGACTTCGCCGAGATTCAGGCCATCGGGCGCGCGCCACACGCGCTGCACGCGGAACTTGCGCTCGCCGACGCAGGAAATTCCCAGCAAGCCGTCCCGCAGCATGTGGAAGTCGACGATGCGCGCGCTGCAGCCCACCGTGGCGGTGGTCGCGACCTCGCCGGCTTCCTCGCCTTCCTGGATCAGCACCACGCCGAACGGCTGCTGCTCGCGCATGCAACGGCGCACCATGTCCGTGTAGCGCGTCTCGAAGATGCGCAGCGGCAGCGGTCCGCCGGGGAACAGCACGGTGTGCAGCGGAAACAGGGCGATGACGCTGCTTTCCGCGGCCATCGTCTAACTCCGGCGCGCGAGCGCCTCGAGCAGCCGGCCGTGCAGGCCGCCGAATCCACCGTTGCTCATGATCAGCACCTGGTCGCCGGTGCGCGTGTCGGCCGCCAGGCCCGTGACCAGGTCGTCGAGCGTGCGCGCCAGCCGGCCCTTGCTGCCGAGCGAGCCCACCACCGCGTCCGCATCCCAGCCCAGGTCCGGCGGCGCGAACATCCACACGGCGTCCGCGACCGCCAGCGACGACGCCAGCGTGTCGCGATGCACGCCCATGCGCATGGTCGCGGATCGGGGCTCGAGCACGGCGACGATGCGCCGCTCGCCCACCCTGCGTCGCAAGCCGTCGATGGTCGAGGCGATCGCCGTCGGGTGGTGCGCGAAATCGTCGTACACCGCGATGCCTGCCACCTCACCGCGCAGCTCCATGCGGCGCTTGACGCCCTTGAACTCCGCCAACGCCGCGATCGACTGGCTCACCGAGACGCCGACGTGGCGCGCCGCGCCGATCGCGGCCAGCGCATTCTCCGCGTTGTGCGCGCCCATCAGGTCCCAGCGCACCGTGCCCACCGGCCGGCCCGCCTCGAGCACGACGAATTTCGAGAAATCGCCGCCTTCCGGCTGGTCGAGTGACCAGGTGATGCCGCCGGCCGCCTCGCGGGCGAAGCCTTCGCGCGGCGTCCACACGCCCATCCCGAGCGTCGCGGCCAGGTTCGCGTCCGTGGCATTCCACAGGATGCAGCCGGTCGCCGGCACGGTGCGCACCAGGTGGTGGAACTGCTTCTGGATCGCGCCGAGGTCCTCGTAGATGTCGGCGTGGTCGAACTCGAGATTGTTGAGGATCACGGTGCGCGCACGGTAGTGCACGAACTTGGCGCGCTTGTCGAAGAACGCCGTGTCGTACTCGTCGGCCTCGATGACGAAATGTTTCGTGCCCGGCGCGAAGCGCGCGCTCGCCGGAAAATTGCCGGGCACGCCGCCGATCAGGAATCCCGGCTTGAGGCCGGCGTGCTCGAGGATCCACGCCAGCATGCTCGA
>DASTHJ010000055.1:0-3435 GCA_035718265.1 Steroidobacteraceae bacterium
TGTCACGCCTGGTACGGCCGGCGTGTCATCCCGCGCCGCAGCGCGGCGCGAGTCATTGCGTCATTCGCTGGTGAAGATCGAGCCCAGCCGTTCCATGCGTTCCAGCGCGATGCCGCAGCCGCGCACCACGCAGGTGAGGGGGTCTTCGGCCACCAGCACCGGCAGGCCCGTCTCCTCGGCCAGCAGGCGATCGAGGTCGCGCAGCAGCGCGCCGCCGCCGGTGAGCATCATGCCGCGTTCGGCGATGTCGGCACCGAGTTCGGGCGGGGTCTGCTCGAGCGCGTTCTTCACGCTCGACACGATCTGGTTCAGCGGATCAGTCAGGGCTTCGAGGATCTCGTTGCTGGAGATGGTGAAGCTGCGCGGCACGCCCTCGGAGAGGTTGCGGCCCTTGACTTCCATCTCCTTGACCTCGCTGCCGGGGAAGGCGGAGCCGATCTGCTTCTTGATGCTTTCGGCCGTGGGCTCGCCGATCAGCATGCCGTAGTTGCGGCGGATGTAGCTGATGATGGCTTCGTCGAATTTGTCGCCGCCCACGCGCACGCTGCCTTTGTAGACCATGCCGCCGAGCGAGATCACGCCCACTTCGGTGGTGCCGCCGCCGATGTCGACCACCATCGAGCCGGACGCCTCGGAGACCGGCAGGCCGGCGCCGATGGCGGCGGCCATGGGCTCCTCGATCAGGTAGACCTCGCTGGCGCCGGCGCCCAGCGCCGACTCGCGGATGGCGCGCCGCTCCACCTGGGTGGAGCCGCAGGGCACGCAGATGATGATGCGCGGGCTGGGCTTCAGGACGGACCGGGGGTGGACCATCTTGATGAACTGCTTGAGCATCTGCTCGGTGACGGTGAAGTCGGCGATGACGCCGTCCTTCATCGGGCGGATGGCCTCGATGTTGCCCGGCACCTTGCCCAGCATGGCCTTGGCTTCGTGGCCCACGGCCTGGATCGATTTCTTGCCCTGGGGGCCGCCTTCGTGACGGATGGCGACCACCGAAGGCTCATCGAGCACGATCCCCTTGTCGCGGACGTAGATCAGGGTGTTGGCGGTACCCAGGTCGATGGCCAGGTCCGTGGACAGGTAACGTCGGAAAGCTCCGAACATGGGGGAAATCCTCGATTCTTGTAGCGAAAGCGGCCGCCTTGCGCGGCCGTTGCACCGGGCGGCGGAGCACCGCTCGCCGAAGGCGGGATAATACCTGATCCCCTGTGCCGGACCCCCCGTGCGCGACCATTGCGCACGTTACAAGCCGTTGTGGCGCAAGACGTATTTTCACCATGTCCCTGAACTCCCAAGACATCGCGCGCATCGCGCATCTCGCGCGGCTGGAGCTGCATGCCGAGGAGAGCGAGCGCATGCTCTCCCAGATCAACGGCTTCTTCTCCCTGGTGGAGAAGATGCGCGCGGTGGACACCACCGGCGTGGAGCCGCTCACGCACCCGGTGGCCGCGGTTCGCGACGTGCAGTTGCGCCTGCGCGAGGACGTGGCGAGCGAGCCGAACGCGCGCGAGGCGAACCAGAAGAGCGCCCCGTCCGTGGAGCGCGGGCTGTTCCTGGTGCCGAAGGTGATCGAATGACGCAGCTGCACCAGCACACCCTCGCGGAGCTGGCCCGCATGCTCAAGGCCAGGCAGGTTTCCGCGGTGGAACTCGCCGGCCACTACCTCGGGCGCGTGAAGGCGCACGCGGACCTGGGCGCCTACCTCGCCACCAACGAGGAATGCACGCTCAAGCAGGCGCGGGCCGCCGACGAAAGCATCGCCGCCGGCGACGGCGGGCCGCTTGCCGGCGTGCCGATCGCGCACAAGGACATCTTCGTCACCCGCGACTTCCCGAGCACCGCCGGCTCGAAGATGCTCGCCGGCTACCGCTCACCCTTCGATGCCACGGTGGTGCAGCGCCTGGCCGAGGCCGGCACGGTGACGCTGGGCAAGCTCAATTGCGACGAGTTCGCCATGGGCTCGTCGAACGAGAACTCCGCCTACGGGCCGGTGAAGAACCCGTGGGACAAGTCCCGCATCCCGGGCGGATCCTCCGGCGGCAGCGCGGTGGCCGTGGCCGCCGGCCTGGCCGCGGCGGCCACCGGCACCGACACCGGCGGCTCGATCCGCCAGCCGGCCTCGTTCTGCGGCATCACCGGCATCAAGCCGACCTACGGGCGCGCCTCGCGCTACGGGATGATCGCCTACGCGTCGAGCCTGGACCAGGCCGGCCCGATGGCGCGCACGGCCGAAGACTGCGCGCTGCTGCTGTCGGCGATCTGCGGGCCGGATCCGGACCGCGATTCCACGTCCCTGGACCTGCCCGCTGAAGATTTCACGCGCGCGTTGCAGGGCTCCGTCGAAGGCCTGCGCATCGGCGTGCCGAAGGAATTCCTGGCCGAAGGCGTGGCGCCGGACGTGCGCGCCGCCATCGAAGCGGCACTGCGCGAATACGAGAAGCTGGGCGCGAAACGCGTGGAGATCTCGCTGCCCCGCACCGAACTCGCGATTCCCGTCTACTACATCATCGCGCCGGCCGAAGCGAGCTCCAACCTCTCGCGCTTCGACGGCGTGAAGTTCGGCCACCGCGCCAGGCAATACGGCGACCTGCTGGAGATGTACAAGAAGACCCGCGCCGAGGGCTTCGGGCTGGAGGTGCAGCGCCGCATCATGGTGGGCACCTACGTGCTCTCGCACGGCTACTACGACGCCTACTACCTGCAGGCGCAGAAGATCCGCCGCATGATCGCGGACGATTTCCAGAACGCGTTCAAGGAATGCGACCTGATCGCCGGCCCGGTGGCGCCGACGGTGGCGTGGCACCTCGGCGAGCACGGCGGCGACCCGGTGGCCGACTACCTGGCCGACATCTTCACGCTGCCCGGCTCGCTGGCCGGCCTGCCCGGCATGAGCATCCCGGTCGGCTTCGGCGCCGGCAACATGCCGGTGGGCCTGCAGTTGATCGGCAACTACTTCGGCGAGGCGAAGCTGCTGAACGCGGCGCACCGCTTCCAGCAGGCGACCGATTTCCACCTCCGCGCGCCGGAGGGCTTCTGATGACGTCCACGAGCAAGCTCATTCACGGCTACGAAGTCGTCATCGGCTTCGAAACGCACGCCCAGCTCTCCACCGAGAGCAAGATCTTCAGCCGCGCGCCGACGAAGTTCGGCGCCGAGCCCAACACGCAGGCCTGCCCGGTGGACCTGGCGCTGCCCGGCACGCTGCCGGTGATGAACCGCGGCGCGGTGGAGCGCGCCATCCGCTTCGGCCTGGCGATCGGTGCGCACGTGGCGCCGCGCAGCATCTTCGCCCGGAAGAACTACTTCTACCCCGACCTGCCCAAGGGCTACCAGATCTCGCAGTACGAGATCCCGGTGGTGCAGGGCGGCGAGATCGCGTTCTACCTCGGCGACGAGAAGAAGACGGTGCGCCTCGTGCGCGCCCACCTGGAAGAG
>DASTHJ010000056.1:0-2592 GCA_035718265.1 Steroidobacteraceae bacterium
GTGCCGGCGTCGCGGCTCGCACTGGCCGTGCTGCCGCTCGATGACCTGTCCGGCGACCCCGAGGGCTATTTCGCGGCCGGCATGCACGACGCGCTGATCACCGACCTGTCCAAGGCGCGCTCGCTCAAGGTGATTTCGCGGACCTCGACGCTCCCGTATCAGAAGACCCGCAAGCCGCTGCCGGCGATCGCCGCCGAGCTGGGCGTGGATCTCATCATCGAAGGCTCGGTGCTGCGCGCCAACGACCGCGTGCGCGTCACCGTGCAGCTGGTCGCGGCCAACGACGAGCACGTGTGGGCGGAGAGCTACGACGGTGATCTCGGCGACGTGTTGCGCCTGCAGAGCGAGGTGGCGCGCGCCGTGTCCGAGGCCGTGAAGCTGAACCTGAGTCCGGCGGAGCGCTCGCGCATGACGGCGCGGCGCAGCGTCAATCCCGCGAGCTACGAGCTGTACCTGAAGGGACGTCACTTCCTCGATCGCATGACGCCCGAGGCCATCGAGACCGGACTGGCGCTGCTGCACCGCGCGACGCAGCTCGACCCCGCCGATCCCGCGCCGTATGCGCGCCTTGCGCTGGCCTACAATTTCATCGGGCATACGCCGGGTTCATCCAAGTCCGCGTTTCCGCGCGGCGCGGCGGCCGCACTGCAGGCGCTGGGACTCGACGATGGCATCGCCGAGGCGCATCTCGCGCTGGCCGAGGCACGCCTCTACTTCCACTGGGACTGGCCGGGCGCCGACGCTTCATTTCGCCAGGCGCTGGAGATCAATCCCAGCCTGGCTGCCGCGCACGCGCACTACGCATGGCTGCACCTGATCCACGGACGCGTGTCGCGGGCCTTCGAGGAGTCGCAACTCGCGGTGGAGCTCGATCCGCAGCAGCCGCTATGGATCTGCTGGCATGGCTGGCTGCACCTGTGGCTGCAGCAATTCGCGGCCGCGGAACGCGACCAGCGTGCCGCGCTGGCGCTGGATGCCAACCATCCCGTGGCGAACCTGGTTCTCGGCCAGGCCTGCGCCGCGCAGGGGCGGCACGACGCGGCGCTCGATGCCTTCCGCAAGGCCGCGGCCGCCACTCCGCGCTGGTCGTGGGGAGTGGGGCAGGGCCTGGCCTTGGCCGGCCGGCGCGAGGAGGCGCGCGCCTTCGCCGCACAGCTCGCCGCCCAGCAGCCGCCCGATCCCTGGGCGCTGGCCGAGGTGCACGCGGCGCTCGGCGACGTCGATGCCGCGCTCGGCTGGCTGGAAGCCGGCTACGAGTCGCGACGCGACTGGATGCCCTGGATGAAGTCCAACTACTTCTTCCGCGAGCTGTTCGCCGAGCCGCGCTTCCGCGAGATCGAACGACGCCTCGACCTGCCGTAATGGGGACAGTCCCTCTTTCCTAGCAAACGGGGACGGAGCTGCCATTAAACGAGCAGCGATCGGATCAGCGGCACGCCAATGCTGCGGCGCACGCAACCAGGATCTCGTTCTTCGTTCGCATGGCCGGCTCCTTGTTAGTTTCGAGTTGGTTAGGGCGCCGGCATAGCGCTCCCGCGTGTACGGGACGCGCCATTTACAAACCAACCGGCCAGGATCAGAGTCGACGCGGGGGCATTTCTCGAAACAGGGAGACAGAAATGCGCATCACCATGTCAGGTTTCGGTTCGGTCATCCTCGCCGGCATGCTGCTCGTGGGCTGTCAGCCGAAGGAATCCGCACCGGCTCAGGCCCGTCAGCTCACCCAGGAAGAAACCGACAAGCTCTTCGAAGCGGCGACGAATGTCGAAGCGGTGGGCGAGCCCATGGTCCGCAGTACCGTCGTCGGCGACATGACGGTGACCACGACCACGCAGATGATGATGGTCTCGCGGCCCGGCGGCGGCAGGGAGCCGATCCTCGGTTTCTGCGGCGGTCAGTGCAAGGTGACCGTCGAGGGCGGCACGCTCGGGCAATGCAAGACGAGCGGCTGCGCACCACAGAAGAACGGGTCGTGCACGCCGCTCGTGTGCTCGGGCAGTTGCACGCTCGACAGGGCCTGCAAGCGCGAGCCGGCGATCAGCTTCACCGCCGCGATCCAGTGACTCAGCCGAGCAGCGCCCGCAGCTTGTAGACGAGATCGAGCGCCGCACGCGGCGTGAGATCGTCGGCACTGACGGCGCGCAGGGCCGCCTCGATCTCGAGCAGGCGGGGATCCGGCGGACTGGGGGCGGGCGGTTCCAGCGGTAGTTGGGCCTGCGGAGTGAGCTGTGCGGACCGGCCACGCGGCCGGCGCTTCTCGTCGTGGGCGTCGGTCGCGGCGGCGTGGGCGCCACTCTCCAGCGCCGCGAGATATTCGCGCGCCGCGGCGATCACCTCGCGCGGCACGCCCGCGAGCTGCGCCACCGCGAGCCCGTAGCTGCGGCTCGCCGGGCCTTCCTTGACCGCGTGCAGGAACACGATGCCGTCGCGGTGCTCGGTGGCGTCCAGGTGCACGTTGGCGACCCCGTCGATCTCTTGCGCGAGATTCGTGAGCTCGAAGTAGTGCGTCGCGAACAGCGTGAAACTGCGGTTCACGCGCGCGATGTGCCGCGCCACCGCCCAGGCGAGCGACAGCCCGTCGTAGGTGCTGGT
>DASTHJ010000057.1:0-3985 GCA_035718265.1 Steroidobacteraceae bacterium
GCGCGGCCGCGAGGAGCGCGACGAGGTCATCGGCTCGCTGCGTTCGGCCGGCTACGGCGTGACCGACATGACCGACAACGAGATCGCGAAGCTGCACGTGCGCTACATGGTCGGCGGCCACGTGAACGGCAACGTCGCCAACGAGCGACTGTACCGGTTCGAATTTCCGGAGCGCAAAGGCGCGTTGTTGCAGTTCCTGCAGGCGATCGGCACGCGCTGGAACATCACGCTGTTCCACTATCGGAACCACGGCTCGGATTACGGTCGCGTGCTGGCCGGCATCGACGTGCCGACGTCCGACACGACCGAGTTCCTCGATCACCTGAACGTGCTGCACTATTCCTACAGCGACGAGACTAACAACCCGGTGTACCGCATCTTCCTCGGTTCGTGAGCATCGCCGGAAATATGTCTCGCGTACGGGAACCGTGTCGCGACCGTCGGTGTCTCACGTAACATGCCGCCCGACGCCGTCTTCAGGTCTCTGTTGGTGTTCGACGACAAGAACCCGCTGGTCTCTACCTACAAGCTCGCGAAGCGCATCGTGATCGGCGTGGTCGGCGGCACCGTGCTGGTCATCGGCATCGCGATGATCGTGCTCCCCGGGCCCGCGTTCGTCGTGATTCCGGTCGGCCTCGGTATCCTGAGCCTGGAATTCGCCTGGGCGCGCAACTGGTTGCGCAAGGTGAAGACGAAGGCGCGCTCCGTCATCGACGGCTTCAGCGCGAAGAATCCGCCGCCCGCGCCCTGACCGGGCCGCACGTCCTCACTCGATCGGCAGGTCGAACAGCAGCTCGCGCGCGAAGCGCACGGGCGGCGAGCCGAACGACAGCAGCCGGTCGTGGTACTGCTTCAGGTCGAACGCCGCGCCGGCGCGCTGGCCGGCCTCGGCGCGCAGCGCGAAATGCTCCTGCGCACCCACGAAATACACGGGCAGCTGCGCCGAGGTGAGCTGCGCCCGCGTCCACTTGCCGGCCGCCTCGCGCTCTTCCTGGAAGCCGGTGACGGTCAGCAGCTTCATCGCGTCCGCGCGCGAGATGCCGTCGACATGCACGGCCTGGTCGAGCAGCGCGTTGATGATGCTGCGCAGGTACCACTTGAGCTGCACCAGCTTCATCAGCGGGTCGCCGTAACCGCTGTCGGTCATGAGTCGCTCGGCGTAGACCGCCCAGCCCTCGACGAACGGACCTGAGCCCAGCACCGCGCGCAACGTCGACGGGTACTGGTTGGAATGCGCGAGCTGCAGGAAGTGACCGGGCATCGCCTCGTGCACCGTGAGGTTGCGGATGGAGCGCGAGTTGTACTCGCGCAGGAAGGATTCGGTCTGCGCCCGGGTCCACGAGTCCGGGATGGGCGAGACTGCGTAGAAGGTCTTCTGCTGCGAATCGAGCGGGCCGGGCGAGTCGCAATAGGCCAGCGCGACGCCCTGCTTGAAGGCCGGCATCTCCACGATCTCGACCGGCTCGTCCGGCAGCGAGACCAGTTGCTTCTCGCGCACGAAATTCGTGGTGTCGGCCAGCGCTTCGCGCGCGGCGGCGAGCACGCCGTCGCGCGGCGGATGTTCGCGGGCGGCGATTTCGAGCGCCGCGCGAATGGCGCGCTGCTGCTGCGATTCACTCGGCTTTTCCGGCAGCGGTGGTGCGCCGCGCCGCCCCTTCAGCACCTGGCGCGCGATGTCGTACATGGTCGCGCGCGTCGTCGCCAGTTCCGCCTCGGCGCGCGCGCGGATTTCCTGGCGCGACAGCGGCGAGAACAGCGCGAAGGCGAGCTTCTCGTCGTACAGTTTTTCACCGAGACGGAAATCGCCCTGCGCCTCCGGCACCAGCTTCTTCTCCAGCCAGATCTGGTGCTGCGAGAGCGCACTGCGCGCACGCTCCAGGCTTGAGCGCAGGTTCTCCTGGTCGGCCGCGGGCAGCGCTGCGATGCGAGCCGAGATCTCGCCGTCCAGCAGCGAGATGAGGCCGGCGTTCTGGCGCACGGCGGTCTCGGCGTGGATCTTCGGCACGCGCTGCGGGTCGAGCACGTCGCGCTCCTGGCCGAGGAACCGCGAGATCTCCTCGAGCCGCTTGCCGAGGTTGGCCAGGCGCTCGGCCTCGGGCGCGAAATCGCGCGCGATCAGGTTGTACAGCGCATCACCGGCGAGCGCCGTATATAAGAGTGGGTTCCAGCGCCAGTCCTCGAGCGTGCTGATCCTCCAGCGCTGGTACTCGAGCGCGTGGCGCAGCAACAGGGCATCCACCTGGTTGGCGCGCGACAGACCGTTGCGGTCGATGGGGTCGAGCGCGGCCAGGTATTTTTCCGCAAAGGCGAGCTGTGCCTGCCGTCCCGCCGCGCTCACATCGTCGAGCTGGTCGTCGAAGCGATGGTCGCCCAGCGCGGTCGCATCCACCGGCGAGAGCCGCGGAAGCTCGTCGAGATAGCTGCGCGCCAGCCGCTCGAACTGCTGGTCGGGCGTCGGCGGCGGCGGTGCCGGCGCAGGCGGCGGGGGTGCGGGCGGCGGAGGCGCGGCCGCGCACGCCGCGAGCACCAGGACCGCCATTCCGACAATGATTCGGCCGTTCATCGAACACCCCTCGAAGAAAATCCGGCGCGCGGGCCGTCGAAACGCGAAGTTAGCAGTTAAAGTGCGCATCCCCCAAAAGCCCGTAGTCGCCCCCCGAACCATTTGAGCAGCCAATCACCATCGCCGGCGCGTCAGGCGCTGAGCCATCCGGATTTCGCGCGGTACGCGTACGGCCGGTTCGCAGCAACCCTGGCCTGGCAGATGATCGACGTGGTGCTCGGCTACCAGATGTGGCAGCTGACGCACAAGGAGGCCTACCTGGGCTACATCGGCCTGGCGCAGTTCCTGCCGTTCGTGGTGCTGCTGATGCCCGGAGGGCAGATCGCCGATCGCTTCGATCGCCGGCTCATCATCGCGCTGGCCTATTCGCTCGAGCTGCTGGCGGCGACGGGGCTGCTGCTGTTCACCGTGCTGGGCCGCACCGAGGCCTATCTGCTGTTCATCATTGCGGCGATGCTGGGCGTCGGGCGCAGCTTCTGGGCGCCGGCCGGGCAGGCCATGGTGCCGAATCTCGTGCCGAAGGATCTGCTGTCCGGCGCGATCTCCTTCAACACTCTGATCTTCACGATCGCGACCATCACCGGTCCGGCGCTCGCCGGATTGACGATCATCCTGGGCATCGACTGGTCGTATGGCTTCGCGGTGGCGCTGCTCGTGGCGGCGATGTTCCTGATGCTGCGCGTGCGGCCGGTGCGCGCCAAGTCCACCTCCGAGTGGCGCTGGCACGATTTCCTCGGCGGCTTCGTGTTCGTGTGGAAGAAGAAGCCGGTGCTCGGCGCGATCTCGCTGGACCTGTTCGCCGTGCTGTTCGGCGGCGTGGTCGCGCTGCTGCCCGCCTACGCGGACAAGATCCTGCACGTCGACAGCGTCGGCCTCGGGCTGATGCGCGCCGCGCCCGGCGCCGGCGCGGCGGTGATCGCGTTCCTGCTGGGCCTGAGGCCGATCGCGCGCCATGCGGGCGCGTGGATGTTCGGCGGCGTGGCGCTGTTCGGGTTGTGCATGATCACCGTCGGCCTATCTACCAGCCTGTGGCTGTCGGTGTTCGTGCTCGCGCTCGCGGGCGCGGGCGACATGGTCAGCGTGTTCGTGCGCGGCATGCTGGTGCAGCTCGAGACGCCGGATTCGATCCGCGGGCGCGTGAGCGCCGTCAATTCGATGTTCATCGGCGCCTCGAACGAGCTCGGCGCATTCCGCGCCGGCGTGCAGGCGGCGTGGATCGGCGTGGTGCCGTCCATGGTGTGGGGCGGCATCTGCACGCTGGCCGTGGTCGGCAGCTACCTCGGCCTGTTCCCACAGCTGCGCAAGCTCGATCGCTTCCCCGAGCCGGTGCACTAGGTGCCGCGGGAGGTGGTGCCGGGCACCAATTTCCGTAATTGAGTGGACGTTGGCGCGCGCGCGAACTCGGGCTCAATTACGGAAATT
>DASTHJ010000058.1:0-7306 GCA_035718265.1 Steroidobacteraceae bacterium
AGCTGCTCGAAGGCGCGCTCGCAGACGGCGCGGTCGATCTCCGGCAGGATCTGGTAGCGCGTCGCCGCCGACATGAAGTCCGCGGCCTCGACCAGGTTGCCCTTGGTGTCGATGATGCGCACCAGCAGCTCGTAGGTGATCGGCAGCGAGGTGTTGATCAACGGCGTGATCGGCTGCGCGAACACCACGATGCGGCGATTGCGCAGCGCGTCGCGCACGCTGCCGATCAGGCCGATCTCGTCGTGGCGGCGGACCATGCTCTGGTCCGTGTCCTGGAAGACTTCGACACGACCGCGGCCGCGATCCTTGGCGGTCTTGCAGGCGATCTCCGCCTCGGCGATCCGGTGATCGAGATGCAGGTCCCCGGCCGAGGTGGAAACGGCGCCCCACGACATCGACACCGGATGATCCGGTGTCTTCTGCGCGAGCGTGCCCGCGCCGAGGCTCACCTCGCGGCAGATGCCCTCGGCGAGCTGCCGTGCCTGCGCCAGGTTCATGTGCGGCAGGAACACCGTGAAGCGGTCGCCGGAGAGGCGGCACGCGAAGCTGTCCGCGCCGACCAGGGCGCGGCGGATGATGCCGCCGCAGCGGGCGATCACGCGGTCGCCGTCGGCGAAGCCCGCCAGATCGTTGATCAGGTGCAAGCGGTCGATGTCGCCGTACAGCATCGAGACCATCGCCGCGGGCGGCGCGGCCCGGGTCCAGGCTTCGACGCGGCTCTTGAAGCCGCCCCACGACAGCAGGCCCGTCAGCGCGTCCAGGTCCTGCGTGGCGCTGCGCGCCAGCAGACGCGCGAAACGCCCCAGGCGTTTCACGGTGAATTCGTCGAAGCTCGGTTCGTCGGGCCGGTTGAACACGATCAGCGCGCCCGCCGACCCGCCACGGGCGAGCAGCGGCACGGCGACCAGCTTGCAGGCGATCTCGCCGCCGCTCTTGTGGCGCAGCTTGTTGGTGGCGATGGGCTTGCGGCTGTCGCTCGAGCGACGCGCGAGCTCGTCACCCACGATGCCGAGTTGTTCGCGCGCGAACGCCAGGTCGATATCCGACCGGCCCCAGGCGACGCGGGATTCCTCGCGCGGGAAGACCGCGGCCGCCGCCGTGCAGCCGAGGCGCAGGCAGACCGCCCGCAAAATGCTCTGCGTGCTCCGCTCGGGCGCACCCGAGTCGAGCGTTCTGGTTTCTGCCGACCGCACCGATGACTCCGCTCTCTCGTCTTGTTGTGTTCGTTGGCGCGACGAGATTAGTCGAGTGCCGTAGGCGGAAAGCCCACTCACGTCGCATCTTTTCCGCGGTTTGCGGGCCGCGTTCGCCGCCCCTTACGTTATGAGAAGCGCGCCCGTAACTTATGTCAGATGCCGCGCGCCGGCCGGTCGGCGGGCTCGCATCGCGGGCCAGTCGACATCCCGGGCGCGCACGACCGCCATGCGAATGGCGGCACTGCCGCCCGCGCCTAACAACTTTGCGCGCCGGCGTGCGGCGTGCGATGCCTGCGCGACGATGGCGGATCCGGGCGCGTCGACCCGCAAGTGAATGGCCCGCGCCGGCGCAAGCATCCGCATGCCTGGCGGTGCCCCGGTGCACGGGCCGCGCACTCGACGGGCGCCGGAATCGTCGAGCACGCGACGCGCCGAGTCACCACCGGCGGCGGGCACGGCGCTTGCCAGCCCGACAGTGACTCGTCAGACTGCCGCCGGGCGCTGGAATGCCCCTCTAGAGAACCCCCCGATCGTGAAGCGCCTCAGCCGAACGCTCCTGCTCGTCGCCGTCATGGCCGCGCCCGTCTCGCATGCCGAGACCTCGACCGTGATCACCGGCAGTCTCGGCGGCACGTCGGATTTCGTGTTCCGCGGCTTGTCGCTCACCCGCGGCAAGCCGGCGGCGCAGGCATCCATCGACGTGGAGTTTCCGCGCGAGTTCTACGTCGGCGCGTTCGTCGCCACCTGCGACCCGAATCCCGGCCCGAGTCCGCCGGTCGAAGCCGACTTCTGGGCCGGCCGCTACTGGCGCGTGTCCGAGGACTTCTCGGCCGACCTGCGGCTCTCGCAGTACACCTACCCCGACGATCCGCGTCGCGTGACCTACGACCGCACGGAGATCACCGGCACGCTCGGCTTCCGCAACCAGCTGTATTTCGCGACTATCTACTCGCCCAACACGAAGGCCGTCGCCTCCTCGCCCGGCTACGAGGAAGGCGCCGCCTGGGCCCTGGAGATCTCGGGCCGGCAGCCGTTCAACGATCGCTTCGCGCTGTCCGCCGGATTCGGCCACTACGCGCTCGACGAGATCTACGAAGACAGCTACAACTACTGGAACGTCACCTTGACGGCGACGCTCAAGCCGTTCGAGTTCCAGCTCGCCTACCTGGGCGTGAGCGACCATGCCGCCCGGCATTTCGCCCGGGACGCGGTCGGCGACCGCGTGGCCTTCACGGCGTTGTGGCGTTTCTCGAACCAGTGACCGGGAACCCGGCCGGCGGGCCCCGGTACTCATGAGCATCTGGTCTCCGAAGGTTGCCGCCGTGCCGCTGCAGAGCGTCGAAACCACCCAATCCCGGACGATTGCACCCCCCCAGACCGATTCCACGGAACGGGAGCTGCTGGAGCGCATCGCCCGCGCCCGGGACCAGGCGGCCTTCCGCACGCTTTATGGCAACTACTACCAGCGGCTGTCGCGCCTGCTGGCCCGGATGTCGGTACGCCGCGAGGACATCGAGGAGGTCATCAACGACACGTTCTGGGTGGTCTGGACCAAGGCGGCGGAATTCCGCGGCGCCTCGCAACTATCCACCTGGATCATCGGCATCGCGTATCGGCGCGCGCTCAACGCGTTGCGGCGCGCCAAGCTGCGCCCCGTGGCCGACGAGGCCTTCGACGAGGACTCGATCAGCGTCGGGTCCAGCGAGGAGGAGGAGACCAACCAGCAATGGCTGTCGATGGCCCTGGAGCGCCTGCCGGTGGAGCAGCGCATGGCCCTCGAACTGACGTACACTCTCGGCCACTCTTGTGAAGAAGTGGCAGCGATCCTCGACTGCCCGGTCAACACGGTCAAAACCCGACTGTTCCGGGCGCGGGAAACACTCAAACTAGTCCTGCCCGAGCTCGCTGGCATGGCCGGAGGAAATTCATGAGCGCCCGTATCCCCGACACGCACGCCGAGGCCTGGGCCCTGCTGCCCTGGCTGGCCAACGGCAGACTGGCGGCCGAGGATCGCGAGTGGGTCGAGGCACACCTGCAGGCCTGCGCCGAATGTCGCGCGGAACTCGATGCGCAGCGCCGCGTCGCCGGGCAGATGAACGGCGGGAACGCGGATTTCCCGCAGCCCGTGGCTTCGGACGAGCAGCGCTCGTTCAACAAGTTGTGGGCGCGCATCGAGGCGGCCGAAGCGGCGTCGCCCGCCGCCACGGGTACGGCGGCCGCCGCCGTGCCGGTGACGCGCTCCTCGCGCACGGTGCGCTGGCTCGCGGCGGCGGTGGTGGTCCAGGCCCTGGGACTGGGTGTGCTCGGCATGGCGCTCAACGGCAGCACGCGCGGCGCCGGCGAGATCCGCACGGTCACCAGCCCGGAACGGCGACCGCACGCGCCGACCGTGACGCTGGTATTCGCGCCGCAGGCTTCCATGTCCACCGTCAACACGATGCTCGCCCACCAGGGTCTGTCGATCGTTTCCGGACCCGGACTGTCGGGCAATTACCGGGCCGAGTTGTCGCCCGACGCGGTGGCCTCGGGCGCCACGGCCGAGTCCGTCGCGGCGGTCATCTCGAAGGATCCGAATGTCGTTCTGGCGCAGCCCATCGCCCGATGACGCGGGCCATGCACCGCTGACGCGCCACGCCTGGCGCCTGGTCGTGGCGTGCGCGCTCGCGGCCGTCGCGTTCGTGCTGTCGGGCGCCGCGACGGCGGCGCCGCCCGAAGTGCGGCCGCCCGACGAGGTACGCACCGCGCCGGGACAGTTCGTGGTCGTGGCAGTGGCCAATCCCGTGACGGGCCGGCCAGCCGCGGTCGGCGGCACCGCGCATGGTTACGGCACGACGACCAACTACCGCATCAGCGCCACGGCGAGCGCGCTGATCCGCGAGCTGGCGCGCAAGCATTCGCTCACGCTGGTGTCCGAGTGGCCGATCGAACAACTGCAGATGCACTGCGTGCTGTTCCGGATTCCGCCGGGCACCACGCGTGAAGCGGTCATCGAGAAGCTGCTGACCGACAAGCGCGTGCTGATCGCCCAGCCGCTCAACGAATTCGAGTCGACCTCCGCCGCCACGCCGGCGTTCGACGATCCGTACGCGCGGCTGCAATCGAACGTGAGCGCGCTCGACGTGGCCGAGGCCCACCACTTCAGCCGCGGCACGGGCATCCGCGTCGCGATCATCGACACCGGCGTGGATACCGAGCATCCCGACCTCGCCGGCCGCACCGAGCTGACGCGCAACTACATCGACGGCGACGAGGCCGTGTTCCGCAGCGACCGGCACGGCACGCAGGTCGCCGGGCTGATCGCGGCCGCGGCCAACAATGGCATCGGCATCGTGGGGGTGGCGCCGGACGTCAGGCTCATGGCCTACAAGGCCTGCTGGCAGCCCTCGCCGAGCAGTCCCGGCCGCTGCAATTCCTTCACCGTGGCGCAGGCGCTGGCCGATGCGCTCACGGCGCGCGCCCAGGTCATCAATCTCAGCCTGGTCGGACCCAGCGACCCGTTGCTCGAGGCGCTGGTCGCCAAGGCCATCGAGGCCGGAGTAATCGTGGTGGGCGCGGTATCCGAGGATCCGCGCATGTCCTTCCCCGCCAAACTACCCAGCGTCCTGCCGGTCGCCGAGGCCGAGGATGCGCGCGTCACCGACGCGGACCTGCTGCGCGCGCCGGCGCGCGACATCCTGACGCTGGTGCCGAACGGCCATTACGACTTCGCCTCGGGCAGCTCGCTGGCGACCGCGCAGGTCACCGGCGTGGTCGCGCTGCTGCTCGCCAAAAACCAGAAACTCGGCGTCGACCGGCTGCGCACCGTGCTCGCGCAGTCCACCGAGAAACACGACACCACGCACGGCCCGTTCCTGTCGGTGAATGCCTGCGCCGCGCTCGCGCAGCTGGTGCACGGCGCGGTCTGCGCGCAACGCTAGTCGCGCGGCGACGCCGCGATCTGTCTACACGGTGCTCGTGGTCTTCGCCAGCCAGCCGACCACGGCCGACAGCGCTTCGCTGTCGGTCGCGCCCTGGCGCCGCGCCATCTGGTAGCAATCGAGCTGCTGGTGCGCGCTGGTGCCGCGCTTGAGGATGGTGCGCGCGTGCTCGGTCTCGGCGAGGCAGTCGAGCGCGATCGCGTCGTCCCGCACGATCGCCAGCAGTTCCTCGAGCAGCTCGCCGAAGGGCACGAGCTCGCCGCGCGCCAGGTCGAGCAGCGTGGCGTCGGAGCCGAAGCGCATGGCACGCCAGCGGTTCTCGGCGATCAGCATGCGCGGGTAGCGCCGCCAGGATTTGTTCTCGCGGCGCAGCCGGTACAGCATGCGCACCACCGCCAGGTTCAGCGCCGCCAGGCACACCGCGTCGTCCAGGTGCGTGCAGCAGTCGAACACGCGCGTCTCGAGCGTGGGATAGCGCGAGCTCGGGCGGATGTCCCACCAGATCTTGGTGGTGTCCTCGATGAGGCCGTTGCGGATCAGCATATCGAGATGGCGGCGGAACTCGCTGTAGCTCTCGAAGCGCTCCGGCAGGCCGGTGCGTGGCAGCGACGACAGCAGCATCAGCCGGAACGACTGCATGCCCATGTTCTCGCGCTCCCAGAACGGCGACGAGCAGGACAGTGCCAGCAGGTGCGGCACGAAGTACGAGAGCTGGTTCATGACGTCGATGCGCAGGTCGTCGTCCTCGAGGCCGACGTGCACGTGCATGCCGCAGATCATCATGCGGCGCGCCCCGCCCTGCACTTCATGCGCGATGTCCGCGTAACGCTCGTGGTCGGTGTGCGACGGCCGCCGCGGGGCGTGCGCGAACGGGTGCGTCGACACGGCGACCGGCGCGATGCCGTAGTTGGCGGAGATCTCGGCCACCTTGCGCCGCAGGGCGCCCAGCTCGCGGCGCATCGTGGCCACCGAGCCGCACACCGAGGTCTTGACCTCGAGCTGCGAACGCAGGAATTCCGGGCTGACCCGGCCGTCGGTCCCGGTGATGCACTGCTGCAGCAGTTCCGCGGGCGGGTCGGCGACCAGGTCGCGCGTGGCCAGATCCACCAGCAGGTACTCTTCTTCGAGCCCTAACGAGAAAGTGGGCTCCACGTTCAGCGGCCTCGCCATGGATGCGAGTATGCCTAACGGTCGAATACCTCGTCGATGGCGCAGGGCTCCGCCAGGTGGAATCCCTGGATGTAGTCCACGCCGATGGCCTTGAGCACGGCCAGCACTTCGGCGCTCTCGACCTTCTCGGCGATCGTGGCCACTTCCATGGCGCGCCCGATCTTGGCGATCGCCTCGACCATGCTGCGATCCACCGCGTCGGTGGCCACGTGCGCGGCGAACTGCCCGTCGATCTTCAGGAAGTCGACCGGCAGCGTCTTGAGATACACGAACGAGGACACACCGCTGCCGAAGTCGTCGAGCGAGAAGCGGCAGCCGCGCGCCTTGAGCTCGCGCATCAGGAACGTGGCCTTGGCCAGCGAGGCCACGGCCGCGGTCTCGGTGATCTCGAAGCACAGCGCGCGCGCCACCTGTTCGCTGCCGAGGCGCGTCATGACGAACTCGAGGAAATCCTCGTCGTTGATCGAGGTTCCCGAGAGGTTCACGGCCAGCAGCGGCAGGCGCGCATTGCGTGCCACGCAATCCTCGAGCAGCTCGATCGCGCGGTTCACCACCCAGCGGTCCACCATGACCATGACGTTGTAGCGCTCGGCCGCCGGGATGAATTCGTTGGGTGGCACCAGCGTGCCGTCCTCGTCGCGCAGCCGCACCATGAGTTCGTAGAACGGCGCCTCGGCGCTCTTCGCGCCGCCGTGTCCGGAAGCCGCGCCGATCGGCATGATCCGCTGCGCGAACAGCTCCAACCGGCAATCCTCGACGGCGCGCGCGATGCGCCCGACCCACTGCATCTCGCGATGCCGGTTCGTGCCGTGGTCGCGCTCGTAGACCTGCACGCGGTTGCGCCCGCCGTCCTTGGCCGCGTAGCAGGCGATGTCCGCGGCCGACAGCACCGCCGCCGCGCTCGTGGTCTCGCGCCCGATGCGCACCACGCCGATGCTGGCCCCCACCGACAGGCTGTTCGCGCCCCACAGGAAACGATAGCCATGGATCGCCTGGCGGATGCTGTCCGCCACGCGCTCGGCC
>DASTHJ010000059.1:0-8104 GCA_035718265.1 Steroidobacteraceae bacterium
CATGCTGCTCTTCGCGCCTGACCTGTTCTCCGGCCTGGATGTCGTCTCCGTGGGTGGCGGCCGCGCCGATGCCGCGGCGGTACCGGATGTCGCGAAGAGCGACAACTCGCTGCTGTGGCCGGTGTTCCTGCCGGATGGGCGACACTATCTATTCGCGGTGCGCGCGTTCGGTGACGAGCGGCGGGGCCTGTACCTCGGCGAGGCCGATCGTCGCGGCATGACGCCCGCGACGCCGCTGTTGCGCACGGACTCGAACGGCGTGCTAGCGCCACTGCCGGGCCAGGCTTTCATGGCGCTGTTCACGAGCGAGAAAGGGCGGGCGGAAGTCAGGCGCCTCGACCTGCGCACGATGGCGCTCGAGCGGGACGCGCGCGCGCTGCCGTTCCCGGTCGGAGGACGCGCGCCGGACCAGCCCATGATGCTGAGCGCATCCGCGGACGTGCTGGCGTATGCCGCATCGAGCATTCCGCGCGGACGCCGGCTCGAGGTCTATGGACGCGACGGCGGACGCGAGCGGCGTTCGGCCGATACCGGCCAGGACAACTGGCCGCGGCTCTCGCCGGATGGCGAGCGGATCGCATACCAGCGCGTCGACTGGCTGCGCGGCAATCCGGACCTGTGGGTGGACGATCTGCGGCGCGGCACGCACACGCGCGTGACCACGGACAAGGCGCCGGACATCCAGCCGGTGTGGTCGCCCGATGGCGCGCAGCTCGTGTACTCGAGCGGCGCTCCGCCCGGGCGCGCCGGGCCGCATGCGTTGCGCATCGCCGCGGCGGACGGTACGGGGGTGGCGCGTTCGATTCCGTGTCCTACCGCGGACTATTGCGAGCCCAGCGACTGGAGCCGCGATGGCAAGCGCCTGCTGGTGACCACGCTCGGCGAGACGGACGCGAACGTGTGGCTGGTCGAGCTCGGCGGTGCACAGCCGGTGGCGAGTGCGCTGCTGGACACGGCCCATCCGGAGCGCGACGCGCGCTTCTCGCCCGACGGGCGGTGGATCGCCTATGTCAGCGAGGAGGCGGGACGCAGCGAAGTCTCGGTGCGCCAGCTGGCGGGTGTGCCGCGCCGCCTGGTAGTTAGTCCGGACGGCGGTGACCAGCCGGTGTGGCGCCGCGACGGGCGCGAACTCTTCTACGTCGATCCGCAGGGGCGGCTGCGCAGCGCGACCGTCTCCTGGCGGGGCGGCGCGCCGGCGTTCGGATTGCCGGCGCTGCTGCCGGTGCCGCCGGTGGGCTTCGGCCACTGGAACACGCAGTACGACGTGAGCGCAGACGGGCGGCAAATCTTCGTGCTGCGCTTCAACGATGACCCGGCGCCGCGCGAGATCGGCATCGTCGTCGGCTGGCGGCGCTGGCTCGACTGATCGCCCGCGCCAGCTCCGTCCCTCTTTGCTAGCAAAGGGGGACTGTCCCCATTTCAGGCGGCGAGGTCGGGTTCGCCGAGGTCGGCGAGGATGGCGGCACGCGAGGCGTCGCGCAGTCGCAGCGCCGGATCGCCATCGGTGCTGCCATCGGCGACGATCGGTGGGTTGAAACGCACCTCGATGGCGCCGGGCCGCGGCAGGACGCGCGTCGCCGGCATGTTGCGCCGGGTGCCGAGGATCACCGCGGGCACGACCGGGCAGGCGGCATGCGCCGCGATCGCGAAGGCGCCGGTGTGGAACTTGCCCAGGCCCACCTCGGGCGTGAACGTGCCTTCGGGGAAGAACACCAGCGAATGCCCGTTGGCGGCGGTGCGCAGCACGCGCCGCGCGTCCGCGCCGCCACGGTGCCGGTTGAAGCGCTCGACGAACTCCGAGCCGATGCGACGCAGCAGCAGGCCGGCGAGCGGCACTTCGTTCATCTCGCGCTTGATCACGAAACCAAAACGCGGCGGCAGCGCGGCCGTCATGACCACGCCGTCGAGATAGCTCGCGTGATTGGCCACGACCACGCACTGTCCGGCCGGCAGGTTCTCGCGACCCTTCAGGCGCACCGGCATGCCGGCGAACAGGAAGAATGCCCGTGCTGCAGTGCGGCTCGTCGCGCGCCGCCAGCGCAGCGAGGGCAACAGGATGACCAAGACCAGCGCGGCCAGGGCCACGGCCAGGAACACGAGCGCGGCGTAGAGCCCGTAGACCAGGCGCAGGGGCACGGAAATCACCGCCGGCCAGGGTGCACGTACGGGCTGCGAAGACATCGTCATGCGCGGAGTTCAGCGGGAGACGAATTCCGATTCATGTGAACTGGTTCTCTTTATGTTAATGGTTTCCGGAAGCTGTGAAGGTCGTCACGCCTGACCCGGGAGGGCCTCCCCATACTGGCCGCAGCGTTCACCGCATACGTATTAAGGCAATCACGTCTTGGTCAAACAAGCTACAGCGTCCAGCGAGACGCATGCCGCTGACACCGCCGACGCCACCGTTTCGAAGTTCCTCGACGCGGTGTGGATGGAGCGTGGCCTGTCCGCCAACACGTTGGCCGCCTATCGCGCCGACCTGACGGCGCTGGCGCGCTGGCTGGCCGAACGCGGCACGCCGATCATCAAGACCACGCGCGCCGACCTGCTCGGATTCATCGCGTACCGCGTCGAAGCCGGCGCGCGTCCGCGCTCCACCGCGCGCCAACTGTCCTCCTTCCGCCGCTTCTTCCGCTACTTCGTGCGCGAAGGGGTCATCCGCGACGACCCGACGGCGCAGATTGCGATGCCGAAGATCGGCCGCTCGCTGCCGAAGTCGCTGACCGAGGAAGAGGTCGAATCGCTGCTCGGCGCGCCGGTGATCGGCGATCCACTGGGTCATCGCGACCGCACCATGCTCGAGGTGCTGTACGCCACGGGACTGCGCGTCTCGGAGCTCGTGAACCTCAAGTACAACCAGATCAACACCAACCAGGGTGTCATCCGGATCATGGGCAAGGGCAACCGCGAGCGCCTGATCCCGCTCGGCGAGGAAGCCGTACGCTGGCTGACGGATTTCGTGCGCGCACCGCGCGCCGAGATCCTGCTCGACCGCACCACCGACTACCTGTTCCCGACGCGGCGCGGCGATCGCATGACGCGCCAGGCCTTCTGGCACATCATCAAGCGCTATGCCCGCAAGGCGGCCATCGACAAGGAGCTGTCGCCGCACACGCTGCGCCACGCCTTCGCCACGCACCTGCTGAACCACGGCGCCGACCTGCGCGTCGTGCAGATGCTGCTGGGTCACTCGGACCTGTCGACCACGCAGATCTACACGCACGTGGCCCGCGAGCGCATGAAAGAGCTGCACGGCACGCATCACCCGCGCGGCTAGCGGTTTCACGCAGTCCGGCTTCCCGGGCTTCCCTGCTAGACTTGCGCGCACCGCGGTGCGCGAACTTCGGCAACCGGCGGCGGTCGAATCAGCAACTTTTCGCACGAGCGCCCCATGATCCTGCAGCCCCTGAGAGTCTTCGCGGCAATTTGCGCGAGTTCGTTTGTCGGAAGCGTCGCACTGGCCGGGGGAGGCGGTGCCGCGAATCCGGCCGCCACCACGCCCGCCGCCGCCTCCAAGGCGGACCCGCGCGCCGAGATCGTCAAGAAGATCGATGGGCTCAAGCTCGAAGACGTGCGCATGACGCCGGTCGACGGCCTGTACGAGATTTCCCGCGGTTCGGAGATCAGCTACGCCTCGAGCGACGGCCGCTACGTGATCCTCGGTGACATGGTGGATCTCGACAAGGACGCGAACCTGACCGAGAACCGCCGGCGCATCATCCGCCAGCGGCTCATCGAAACCGTGCCGGAATCGGAGATGCTGATCTTCTCGCCGAAGAATCCGAAGTACACGATCACGGTGTTCACCGACATCGACTGCGGCTACTGTCGCCGCCTGCATTCGCAGATCGCCGAATACAATCGTCTCGGCATCCGCGTTCGTTACCTGTTCTATCCCCGCACCGGTCCGGACACCGACTCATGGCACAAGGCCGAGGCCGTGTGGTGTGCCAAGAACCGCAACGAGGCGCTGACGCGCGCCAAGAAGGGCGAGGAGATCAAGTCACCTGACTGCCATGCCAATGGCATCGTCGCGCGTGACTACGAGCTGGGCCACAAGCTCTCGGTGGAAGGCACGCCGGCCATCTTCCTGGCGAGCGGCGAAATGCTGCCCGGCTACGCGCCGCCGTCGCAGCTCGCGCACTACCTCAAGACCGGCCAGATGTAGCCCGCCGCGCGGCAGGCGCGTCAGGTCTCCAGCAGCTTCTTCTTGTCCGGTACGCCTTCCCACTGCTTGGCGTCCGGCGGCGCCGGCTTCTTCTCGGTGATCACCGGCCACTTGCGGGCCAGGTCGGCGTTCAGCTTCTTGTACTCTTCCTGGCCGGCCGGGACTTCGTCCTCGGAGAAGATGGCCTCGACCGGACATTCCGGCTCGCACAGCGTGCAGTCGATGCACTCGTCCGGATCGATGACCAGGAAGTTCGGACCTTCGTGGAAACAGTCGACCGGGCACACCTCCACGCAGTCGGTGTACTTGCACTTGATGCACTGTTCCGTCACCACGAAAGCCATCTGCCATCCTCTTTGAGCCGCCCGATTTCCGGGGACATCATTTTAGCCGAATCGCCGCTGCATTTCGGCGACGTGGTACCGCTCCACGCCCGCGGCGCGGTCCTCGACGTAGCGGCGCAACGCGTACTCGGTGCTGGGGAACGCGAGCTGGCCCCAGGGAATCTCGCTGGCGTCGATCAGCTTCACTTCCAGGCTCTCGTGCGTCACGCCGAAATCCGGCGTCAGCATCCGCGAGCGGAAGAACACGTGCACCTGGCGCGCGCTGGTCACGTTCGCCAGCAGCAGCAGGCTGCCGATCACCACCTGGATGCGCGCCTCCTCGACGGCCTCGCGCGCCGCGCCGGCTTCCAGCGTCTCGTCGTTTTCCATGAAGCCCGCGGGAATCGTCCAGAAGCCGAGCCGCGGCTCGATGCCGCGCTTGCAGATCAGGATCCGGCCCTGGTACTCGGGCACGCTGCCCACGACGATTTTCGGATTCTGGTAATGGATGGTCCCGCAGTTCGGGCAGACGTGGCGCGGCAGGAAGTCGTCCCTGGGAACTTCGAGTACGACGCGATGGCCACAGTTGCTGCAGAAATTCATTTGAAATCTGGTGCCGGGAGAGGGAATCGAACCCACACGCCTTTTTAGGGCAACGGATTTTGAGTCCGCCGCGTCTACCAGTTCCGCCATCCCGGCGCGGGGGGCGAAGTATAGGGGTCGTCAGGGGGCGATTGCGACCTTTCGGACAGCAGAAGCATCCAGGCAAACGAGAATGCAGAAGCTCGCCGACATCGAGATCCCGGCCGACCAACTGGCGGCGGCCTGCGCCGGCGACCCGCGGGCGCGCGGCGCACTGTTCGAGCGCGTGGCGCCGGGCGCGCTCGCCATCATCCGCCGGCTGGTGCGCCACCGGGCCATGGCCGACGACCTGCTGCAGGACACGCTGATCGCGATGTTCGAGCACCTCGGCGAATTCCGTGGCGAAGCGCCGTTCGGCATCTGGGTGCGCAAGATCGCCGTCAGCCGCTGCCTGATGGCGTTCCGCTCGCCCTGGCACCGGGCGCGCGAAGCGCTCGAGTCCTGGGGTGAGGCCGCGGCGAGCACGGATGCCGACGCCCGCACCGCCGACCTCATCGATCTCGATCGTGCGCTCACGCGGCTTTCGCCCGTGACGCGCGCCGTGGTGTGGCTGTACGACGTGGAGGGCTGGTCGCACGAGGAGATCGCGCAGGCCTTCGATCGCACGGTGAGCTTCTCCAAGTCGCAGCTGGCGCGCGGGCACGCGCGGCTGCGCGCCGAGCTGCAGGCGCCAACGCCGGCGGCCATGGGCATCCCGCTCGGGAGTGAATTCGATGGACATTGAAGCGAACGACACGGAGCTGGTGGCGCGGCTCAGGCGCCTGGATACCGGCACCGCCGGCGCGGCGCCGGGTTTCGACTACCACGGATTGCTGGAGCGGCATGCCGCGCGCCAGGTGCGCGCGCGCCGCCGCCGCGCGCTGGCGCGCGGATCGGCCGTCGTGCTGCTCGGGCTGATCGCCGGCGCGAGCATCTGGCGCGTCGGCGTGGACGCCGTGCCGCAGGTCGTCGAGCGCCACGAGACGCCGCCGCTGCCGGCCACGGATCCGGGCCCGAGCCTGGTGCGCGCCGACACCTATCTGGCCGTCGCGACGCTCGAGGATCACATCGCGAGCGTCGACGAGGCGCTCAACCTGGCGCGCGCCTATGCGCCGCATACGCCCGAGGTGCAGCGCCTCGAGCGCACGCGCGCCGAGCTGCTCGATTCCTATGCACAAGTGCGCTACGCCCAGCTGGTGAGCGCCAACTATTGATGGAGACCTGCATGAGAAAGCTGATGCTGATCGGCCTGCTGGCCGCGGGCGTGAGCGCTGGTGCGCTCGCGCAGAACACCGCTGCGCCGCCACGTGGCGGCAAGGCCTCGGAGGTCGCCGACCTCGAACGTGGCGATGCAAAAGGCGCGGGGAACGAAGCGAAGATCCGCGCCGATCTCGAGGACGCGCGCCGGCGTCTCGCCGAGGCGGCGCGCGAAGTGGCGGACCTGTCGGGGCAGCTCGGGCGCAACGAGAGCCGCAATTTCTTCTTCATGGACGGCCACGGTCTGCGGCGCGCGGCGCTCGGCGTGCAGCTCGATTCGGACAGCGGCAAGGACGGCGCGCGCGTGCTCAAGGTGAGCCCGGGCGGCGCGGCCGAAGAGGCCGGTCTCGTCGACGGTGACGTGATCGTGGCGCTGGACGACACCAAGGTCGCCGGCAGCGAGAATCCCACGCGCGTGGTCGTCGATCACATGCGCGACGTGAAGCCCGACCAGAAGATCAAGGTGAAGGTGAAACGCGACGGCAAGACGAAGGATTTCGTGGTCACCGCGCGTCGCATGCCCGGTCCGATGTTCGACATGCACATGCCCGAGGTCGGCTCCATCGTGGGCGGCGCGATGCCGCAGATCCGCCAGTTCCGCACATTCCGCTTCAACGACTTCGACGGCATGGAACTGGCGAGCATCACGCCGAAGCTCGGCGCGTACTTCGGCACCACCGAGGGCGTGCTCGTGGTGCAGGCGCCGGACAACGCGGCGTTCAAGCTGGAGGACGGCGACGTGATCCAGGCCATCGAAGGCCGCAAGCCCGAGGACGGCGCACACGCGCTGCGCATCCTGCGTTCCTACAAGTCTGGCGAGAAACTCACGCTCTCCGTGCTGCGGCAGCGCAAGCCGTTGTCGCTGGCAGTGACCATGCCGGAGCGGCCCGACTGGGAGGAGCGCATCTTGTCGCCAGCGGAGCCGCCGATGGCGCCGGTGCCGGCGATCCCGCATTCGCCGGGCATGCAGGGCGGCGCCTGAAGCCATGCGCTGATCCGGATCGTCACGTGGCCGCGGCGGTAGACTTGCCGCCGTGCGCCGCGCCGATTTCAACTACGACCTCCCCGAAGAACTCATCGCCCAGCAACCGCTCGCGGAGCGCTCCGCGAGCCGGCTGCTGACGCTCGACGGCGCCACGGGCGCGACCGCGGATCGACGCATCCGCGACCTGCCCGAACTACTGGACCCGGGCGACCTGCTGGTGTTCAACGACACGCGCGTGATCCCCGCGCGCCTGTTCGCGGTCAAGGAGACCGGCGGGCGCGTCGAACTGCTGCTCGAACGTCCGCTCGACGCGCTGCTCGCGCTGGTGCATGCGCGCGCCAGCAAGCCGCTGCGGCCGGGCATGTTCCTGCAGAGTCACGGCGGCGCGATCCGCGTGCTCGAGCGGCGCGGCGACCTGTGGGTGCTGGAGCTGCCGGAGCCGCCGCTCGGCTTCTTCGAGCGTCATGGGCAGATGCCCCTGCCGCCGTACATCCGGCGCGAGCCCGACGAGACCGATGCCGCGCGCTACCAGAGCGTGTTCGCACGCCGCGACGGCGCCGTGGCCGCGCCCACCGCCAGCCTGCACTTCGACCATGCGCTGCTCGCGGCACTCGATGCGCGCCAGGTGCAGCGCGCCTTCGTGACGCTGCACGTGGGCGCGGGCACGTTCCAGCCGGTGCGTACCGAGGCAGTCGGCGCGCACGTGATGCACGCCGAATTCGTCGAGGTGAACGCGCAGGCCTGCGCGGC
>DASTHJ010000060.1:0-4487 GCA_035718265.1 Steroidobacteraceae bacterium
GCCGTAGAGCATGCGCGACTGCCCGACGGCGAAATCGCAGATGTCGATCATTTCCTGCACTTCGCCGAGGCCCTCGGCGCGGATCTTGCCGTTCTCGAGGGTCACCAGCGCGCCGAGGTCGTCCTTGACGGCGCGCAGCGCATCGCCCAGCAGGCGCACGGCTTCGCCGCGACGCGGCGCGGGTACGTTGCGCCATGCGGCCGCGGCTTCGAGTGCACTGCGCATGACCGCCTCGTAGTCGGTGACCGTCGCGGCGCGCACCTGCGCGAGCGTATCGCCGGTCGCCGGATTGGTCGACGTGATCAGCGCTCCGGCCACGTCCTTGGACCAGCCCAAACTACCGGACCACGCGCCGGCATTGATGGAATCGATGCCGAGCCGCTTGAGGATGGCGGAAACTTCCGTGTTCCTGGGTAGCGCGTTCATTTCTTGTGCCTCGCTTTGCCGGCGGCGGGCCTGGACGCGCCGAGCCGCCGCTGGTGCCCGGTCTCGCCCTTGACCACCACGGCCGAGGAAACGTCCTTGGTGCCTCCGGGCGCGTAATACTGCCCGAAGCGGTTGTCGAGGATGTCGGGCAGACTGAACTGCTCCTGTGCGACGAAGCCGCGGTACTTGCGCGGGCTGGCCAGCACCAGGTCCACCACCGAGGTGATGCCGGCGGCCGTGGTCACCTGGATGGCGGACCAGAGTCGTCCGCCGATCACCTGCGGGTAGATCTTGTTGACGTAGTTCTCCTCGCGCAGTTCCCCGTCCTGCTTGCCGGCGACCGCCGCGTACACGATCACCACGTCCTGCAGCGTCTGCGGCACGGCGGCCTCGAGCACGCGCTTGAGCGTCGCGCGGTCCTTGTTGAGCTTCAGGTCGTTCATGAGCAGGCGCATCTGCGCGCAATGCCCGGGGTAGCGCATGGTCTTGTAGTTGATCTGCTCGCACTGGCTGCCGTAGGACTCGGCCAGGGAGCCGAGGCCGCCCGAGGTGTTGAACGCCTCGTAGGCGGTGCCGTCGATCTCGATCTCCTCCAGGCCTTCGAGCGGCGCGGCCTCGATCAGCTTGCCGTCGACCACCGCCTGGCAGGGATTGCCGTACTCGTTGATCAGGCCCTCCGTCGACCAGGTCAACGAATACTTGAGCACGTTGTTAGGGTGCTGCGGCAGCGCGCCGACGCGCAGCTTGATGGAGCGCAGCTCGTCGAAGTGCTTGGCCAGCTCGTTGGCCGCGATGCTGATGAAGCCAGGCGCCAGCCCGCATTGCGGCACGAAGGCCCTGGACGAACCGCGCGCGATGCGACGCACCGCCCTGGTGACCTCGACGTCCTCGGTGAGATCGAAATAGTGCGCGTTGCCCTTGCGCGCTGCCTTGGCGACGGCCGGGTTGCAGTAGTAGGGCAGGCTGGAGATCACCGCGTGCGGCTTGTGGACCTGGAAGTGGTTGGCGAGTGCCCTGGCGTCGCCCGCGTCGAGGGCCACGGCGCGCAGGTTGCGCGAGCCGTGCGCCTTCACCACGGATTCTGCGGCGGCGGGGTTCACGTCGCCCAGCGTCACGTCGTAATCGCCGGATTCGGCCAACAGGCCGCTGATGAGGGCGCCGATCTTGCCGGCACCCAGAATCAAGACTTTGTGCATGAAAACCTCGTTGGCCCGTAGTGTGCCGTAACCTGCTGAATTAGAATACTTCCCACCATGCGAACCCCCGACACTTCCCCCTGGCATCCAGCCAGCTGGACCAGCCGTCCCGCCGCGCAACAACCGCGCTACACCGACCTTGCCAGACTCGAGAGCGTGGTCGCGCAGCTTTCGAAACTGCCGCCGCTGGTCGTGTCGTGGGAGATTGAGCAGCTGCGCGAGCAGCTGGCCGACGCGCAGCGCGGCAACAAGTTCCTGCTGATGGGCGGCGACTGCGCCGAGACCTTCGAGGAATGCGAATCGGACCGGATCGCCAAGAAGCTCAAGATCCTGCTGCAGATGAGCCTGGTGCTGCTGCACGGACTCAAGAAGCCCATCATCCGCGTGGGCCGCATGGCCGGGCAGTACGCCAAGCCGCGTTCGGCCGACACCGAGACGCGCGGCGGCGTCACGTTGCCCGCCTTCCGCGGCGACCTGGTGAACCGCTCGGAATTCACGCCCGAGGCGCGCGAGCCGGATCCCACGCTGCTGCTGCGCGGCTACGAACGCGCGGCGCTCACGCTGAACTTCGTGCGCGCGCTGTGCGACGGCGGCTTCGCCGACCTGCATCACCCGCAGTACTGGGACCTCGGGTTCATGCAGCACTCGCCGCTCAAGGACCAGTACCAGCAGATCGTCGATTCGATCGGCGACTCGCTCGACTTCTTCGAGCGCGTCAGCGGCGGCCGCGCGCCGCACGAGGTCACGGCCGTGGACTTCTACGCGTCGCACGAGGGCCTGCTGATGCACTACGAGCAGGCGCAGACGCGCTACATCGAGCGCCAGAAGCGCTGGTACAACCTCTCGACGCACATGCCGTGGATCGGCATGCGCACCGCGACGCTCGACGGCGCGCACGTCGAATTCTTCCGCGGCATCGCCAACCCGATGGGCGTGAAGATCAGTGCCGCCATGGACGAGGGCTGGCTGCAGGGGCTGATCGCGACGCTCAATCCGCAGAACACGCCGGGACGCCTGACGCTGATCCATCGCTTCGGCGCCAAGGACGTGGAGAAGTCATTGCCCAAGGCCATCAAGGCGGTGCGCGACACGGGCGCCCAGGTGCTGTGGGTCTGCGATCCCATGCACGGCAACACCGAGACCAGCTCCGGCGGTCTCAAGACGCGGCGTTTCGAGAACATCCTGCGCGAGCTGGAGCTGTCGTTCCAGATCCACGAGGCCAATGGCTCGTTCCTCGGCGGCGTGCACATCGAGCTCACCGGCGAGGACGTGACCGAATGCACCGGCGGCGCGCGCGGTCTCACCGACGCCGACCTGGCGCGCGCCTACCGCTCGACCGTGGATCCGCGCCTCAACTACGAGCAGGCGCTGGAGCTGGCCATGCTGATCGGCCGCCACGGTCCGAAGCGCTGAGCGCATGCAGTACGAGCACATCCAGGTTCCGAAACACGGCCAGCGCATCACCATCAATCCGGACGCGTCGCTGAACGTGCCGGACCATCCCATCATCGCCTTCATCGAGGGCGACGGGATCGGCGTCGACATCACGCCGGTGATGCTCAAGGTGGTCAACGCCGCGGTCGAGAAGGCCTACGGTTCGAAGCGGCACATCGCGTGGACCGAGGTCTATGCGGGAGACAAGGCGCAGGCGCTGTACGGCACGGGCTTTCCCGACGAGACGCTGACCGCGCTGCGCGACTTCGTCGTGTCCATCAAGGGCCCGCTCGGCACGCCGGTCGGCGGCGGCATGCGCTCGCTCAACGTGGCCATGCGGCAGAACCTCGATCTGTTCGCCTGCGTGCGTCCGATCCGCTACTTCCCGGGCGTCGCCACGCCCATGGCCGACGCTTCGCTCACCGACATGGTGGTGTTCCGCGAGAACACCGAGGACATCTACGCCGGCATCGAGTGGCCCACGGGTTCACCCGAAGTGCAGCGGCTCATCTACTTCCTGCAGAACGAACTCAAGGTCACCGGCATCCGCTTCCCGGCGAGCTCCGGCCTCGGCATCAAGCCGGTGTCGAAGGAGGGCAGCCAGCGCCTGGTGCGCAAGGCCATCCAGTACGCCATCGAGAACGACCGGGTCTCGGTGACGCTGGTGCACAAGGGCAACATCATGAAGTACACCGAGGGTGCCTTCATGCAATGGGGCTACCTGCTCGCGAAGGAAGAGTTCGGCGCCAAGCCCATCGGCAACGGCCCGTGGTGCAGCTTCAAGAACCCGATCAACGGCCACGACATCGTCATCAAGGACGTGATCGCCGACAACTTCCTGCAGCAGGTGCTGCTGCGGCCGGAAGACTACGACGTGATCGCGACGCTGAACCTGAACGGCGACTACATCTCGGACGCGCTGGCCGCGCAGGTGGGCGGCATCGGCATCGCGCCGGGCGGCAACATCGGTGACGGCCTCGCGGTGTTCGAGGCCACGCACGGCACGGCGCCGGGATTCGCCGGCAAGGACCGCGTCAACCCGGGCAGCCTGATCCTGTCGGCCGAGATGATGCTGCGCTACATCGGCTGGAAGGAAGCCGCGGACCTCATCATGCACGGCGTGGCCGAGACCATCGCCGCCAAGGAGATGACCTACGATCTCGCCCGCTTGCGCGAGGCGATCCGCGCCACCAAGCGCGACATCGCCGCGCGCAAGAACGTCGAGGAGGACCTGCAGCGGCTGATCCCGGGCGCGAAGCTCGTCGGTACCACCGGCTTCGGCGATGCCATCATCCGCCGGATGAAGTGACGCCGCGCGCCACGCGGTTTCCATGAACCCGACATTCTGTCCCGACTGCACGCTGTGCCCGCGGCTGGCGCATTTCCTCGTCAAGGTGGCGTACGAGAATCCCGAGTACCACTGCAAGCCCG
>DASTHJ010000061.1:0-6553 GCA_035718265.1 Steroidobacteraceae bacterium
CCGTAGCCGTTGGAGATTTGAGGGTGAGCTGTCCTTAGTACGAGAGGACCGGGATGGACGCACCTCTGGTGTTCCGGTTGTCACTACAGTGGCACTGCCGGGTAGCTATGTGCGGACGGGATAAGCGCTAAAAGCATCTAAGCGCGAAGCCCCCCCCAAGATTAGATCTCCCTGGGAACTCGATTCCCCTGAAGGGCCGTCGAAGACTACGACGTTGATAGGCTGGGTGTGTACAGACAGCAATGTCTTCAGCTAACCAGTACTAATTGCCCGTGAGACTTGACCATATAACTTCAAGCAGTCTGGCTTGAAGTGATCTCTGGTGGAGCATTCACATGGTGAATGCGGCATGGTCCAGTTCCGCAATGCGAATTGCGCGACGTGGGCGTCAAAGCAAAGAAACTTCCGGATTGGGCGTGTGGCGGGTAGTTAGCTCGCGGCACGTCGAACAGAATTCCCTGGCGGCAATAGCGAGCGGGAACCACCCGATCCCATTTCGAACTCGGAAGTGAAAACGCTCCGCGCCGATGATAGTGTGGCAGCTGCCATGCGAGAGTAGGTCACTGCCAGGGTCCTAACAGGAAAGCCCCCTCCGTCATGGAGGGGGCTTTTTTCTTTTGGGGGCGGTCTTTGCAGATTCGTGTCGACTACATCGGGAACGAGCGCGCGCCGGTCATCGTCATCGAGGACGTCTGGGCCGATCCGCAGTCGCTGGTCGAAGCCGCCGCGCACCGGACCGATTACTCGGTCCGGTCGCTGTACTATCCGGGCGTGCGTTCGAACGCGCCGCCGGAATACGTGCGTGCCTTGACCGCGCAATTGACGCCGCTGATCCAGTCGACCTTCGGTGTCGGCGACCCGCTGCAGATCACCGACGCGACGTTCTCGCTGGTCGCCACGCCGCCGGAAAAGCTGGTGGCATTCCAGCGCGTGCCGCACTTCGATTCCACCGACCCGAACCGCTTCGCGCTGCTGCACTACCTCTGCGGCCCCGAATGCGGCGGCACGTCCTTCTATCGCCACCGCTCGAGCGGTATCGAGGCCGTGACCGACGAGAATCGCGAGACCTACATCAGGGCGGTGAACGCGGAGGCGAAGGCCACGGGCATGCCGCCGGCGCGCTTCATCGAAGGCGACACGGCGATGTTCGAGCGGATCGGCCGCTACGAGTGCGCCTTCAACCGGGCGCTGATCTATCGCGGCCGGAACCTGCACTCGGTCAACACCCCGCCGGGCTTCGTGCCGAGCCAGGATCCGCGCACCGGTCGCCTGACCGTGAATACCTTTCTGCTCGCCGCGCCCGCCTAGTCGCCCGTCCAGTAGATCTCGTCCTGCCTGACCATGTGCGACAGCCACGAATAGTGGGAATAGATGTTGGTGGGCTGGAGGTTCGACGGCTCGTACCCGCCGAACAGCTTCGGCGGTACCTTGAATCCGAAACACTCCTCCGCGCCGAGACTCATGCCAGCCGCATGGCAGTCCTGCACGAGCTGGATGCGCAGCCAGGCATTGGCATTTCCCGGCACGTCGAGCAGTCGCGCGAACGCATTCCGGTCCGGCGCCAGCCGCTCGAGATCCCCGTTGCCCACCACCAGCCGGTGGATCGCGCCGTCAGCCGTGGCGAGAAACGGCTCTCCGAGCTGGTTCACGAACCACAGCGTGGCGTCCGGTGGCAGCGGCGGAGTCCAGTACCCCAACAGCTTGCGCCAGTCCTTGCCGGCCGGATCGATCAGGTAATCCCGAATGTTCATGCTGGCGCCCTGCCGGTCATACGATGAAGCGCGCGCCAGCGCGGCGGCGCGAGGGGCGTAAAATTACGCGCCATGGTCAAGGTCAGCAACGAAGCGCCGGTCATCGAAGGGTGTACGCCGGAAACATTGCCGGTCGGCGAGCTGCTCGCGGCCGCCCGGCCGACGGTCCTGCGCGGACTCGCGCGCCGCTGGGGCCTGGTCGAAGCCGGGCTCCGCTCGGTTGACGACGCCATGAACTACCTGCGCTCCTTCTACAACGGCAAGGTACTTTCGGCCTCGTTCGCACCGGCCGGCGTGGCCGGACGCCTCTTCTACAACGACGATTTCACGCGGCTGAATTTCGAAGCGCGGCGCACGACGCTGGGCGACGTGCTGGATGAAATCCGTGCGCACCTGGACGAGGAGGATGCGCCAACCCGCTACATCGGCTCGACGCTGATCGATGCGTACCTGCCGGGTCTTCGCCGGGACAACGACCTGGGTCTCGCCGCGTACGGAATAGATGCCCCGCCGGCGATCTGGATCGGCAACCGGACCATCGCGACGTGCCACTACGACGCGCCGAACAACATCGCCTGCGTGGCCGTCGGCCGCCGCCGCTTCACGTTGTTCCCGCCCGACCAGGTCGCGAACCTGTATCCAGGTCCGATGGAGCTCAACCCCGGCGGACAGGTCGTGAGCCTGGTGGATTTCTCCAATCCCGATTTCGGGAAGTTTCCGGATTTTCGCGCGGCGCTCGCCGCCGGCTACTCGGCGGAGCTCGAGCCGGGCGACGCCATGTTCGTTCCGTCGATGTGGTGGCACCACGTGGAAGGGCTGAGCCCGTTCAACACGCTGGTCAACTACTGGTGGAGCAGCATGCCGAAATACATCCCGAGTCCAATGAGTTCGCTCTATCACGCGATGTGGACCATCCGCGACCGTTCCGAGGCGGAGAAGCAGGCCTGGAGACAGGTTTTCGAGTATTACGTCTTCGGGCCCGCGCCGCGTGCGGGCGAACACCTGCCGGAAAAGGCGCGGGGCCTGCTGGGTCCCATCGACGAGAACCGCGCGCGGCAGATCAGGGCGATGCTGCTCAACAGCCTGAATCGCTAGGGCGTGCAGCCGACCATACAGCGCGGAGGACAGAGTGCAATCGAGAGAAGTGAAGAAAGTCGTCATCGCCGGCGGCGGCACGGCCGGGTGGCTCGCGGCCGCGGCGCTGTCGCACCAGCTCGGCAAGGTGCTCGACATCACGCTGATCGAATCCGACGACATCGGCACCATCGGCGTCGGAGAAGCGACCATCCCCCCGATCCGCACGTTCCACAAGCTCCTGCAGATCGACGAGCAGGAATTCATGCGCGCCACGGCCGCCACCTTCAAGCTCGGCATCTGGTTCGAGAACTGGAGCCGCGTCGGCGACAAATACATCCATTCGTTCGGCCGCAACGGCAAGCCGACCTGGCTGTGCGAGTTCCACAACTACTGGTTGCGCAGTCGCGAGCTCGGCGTGGAATCGGAGCTCGGGGACTACTGTTTCGAGCTGCAGGCCGCCAGGCACAACAAGTTCGCGACGGCGGCGAACGTCGACATCAACTACGCCTATCACTTCGACGCGGGCCAATACGCGAAATACCTGCGCCGCTTCGCCGAGGCGCGCGGCCTGAAGCGCGTCGAGGGAAAGATCCAGGAAGTGCGCCAGGACTCCGGGTCGGGATTCATCCAGGCGCTGGTGCTGCAATCCGGCCAGGTCATCGAGGGCGACCTGTTCATCGACTGCACCGGCTTTCGCGGCCTGCTGATCGAGCAGACGCTGCACACCGGATACGAGGACTGGTCGCACTGGCTGCCGTGCGACAGCGCCGCGGCGATGCAGACCGAGCTCATCGGCCCCGCGCAGCCGCTCACGCAGTCGGTCGCACACGATGCCGGCTGGCGCTGGCGCATTCCGCTGCAGCATCGCGTCGGCAACGGGCTGGTCTTCAGCAGCAAGCACATCAGCGACGATGCCGCCAAGGACCAGCTGCTCGCGGCCGTGCAGGGCACGCCGGTGACGCAGCCGCGCATCCTCAGGTTCCAGACCGGACGTCGCCGCAAGGTCTGGAACAAGAACGTCGTCGCCCTGGGGCTTGCGAGCGGTTTCATCGAGCCGCTCGAGTCGACCAGCATCCACCTGATGATGATCGGCGTGGCGCGGCTGATGCACCTGTTCCCGTTCGGGGGCGTCGACCAGGCGCTGGTGGACGAGTTCAACGAGCAGTCGCGCGTGGAAATCGAGAAGACGCGCGATTTCGTGATCCTGCACTACCACGCGACCGAGCGCGAGGACAGCGAGTTCTGGCGTCACTGCCGGCACATGGAGATTCCGGATTCACTGGCGCACCGCGTGGCATTGTTTCGCGAGAACGCCTTTGCATACCAGGGCGACTCGGAACTGTTCCGCGTCGATTCCTGGTCGCAGGTGATGCTGGGGCAGCGCATCACGCCGCGCGGCTATCACCACGGCGCGCGGGCCATGGATG
Source organism: Steroidobacteraceae bacterium (assembly GCA_035718265.1). Lineage (GTDB taxonomy): Bacteria > Pseudomonadota > Gammaproteobacteria > Steroidobacterales > Steroidobacteraceae > CADEED01. The sequence goes on from DASTHJ010000061.1 coordinate 4,256, forward strand.
CGAACGAACTGGTCAAGTACCTGGCCGACTTCCGGCAGGCGATCAGCCAGACGGTTGCGCGCATGCCGGTGCACCAGGATTTCGTCAATCAGTACTGCAAGGCCCCGGTGAGCGTCTGGAACTGACCGCGGATGAACATCACTCCACATCCGTCCATGCGGATCCAGAAGCTGACGATCGGACGAGAGAACGCGCCGCTGCTCGTCATCGACAACGTGGTCGCGGATCCGGAAGAGCTGGTGCAGGACGCGGCGGCGAAGCGCTACACCACGCCGCACAGTTACTTTCCGGGGATTCGCGCCAAGGCGCCGCTTTCGTACCAGATGTTCCTGGTGGGCGAGTTCCGCAAACTGCTGTGCGAGTTCTTCGGGCTCGACTCGCCCAGCCTGCGCTTCAGCATGTGTCACTACTCGGTGGTCACGACCCCGCCGGAAGAGCTGTCCCTGCTGCAACGGATTCCGCACGTCGATACCCACGATTCCCGGGGACTGGCGTCCGTCCACTATCTCTTCAAGGCGGATCTGGGCGGCACCGCGTTCTACCGGCATCGGAGCACCGGTTTCGAATTCGTGGATGAGGCGCGCCGCACGACTTACTTCCAGGCGCTCGAGCGGGAGCTCGCCGACGCCACCCCCGATGCCCGTTACATCGACTCCGATACGCCGCTGTTCGAGCAGGTGGCCGCACAGGATGGTGTTTTCAACAGAATGCTGATCTACCGCCGGAACTCCCTGCACTCCGGAGCCCCCAATCCCGGCGTTTCGCTCAGTGCCGACCCAGCTTCGGGACGACTTTCCATAAACAGTTTTTTGGCCTGAACAAGTCAAATCCCTGGCCTGAACAAGTCAAATGCCCGGTATGTGGTCTTTTCACGTCAGATGCACCGGGACATGATGCGCGCGAAAGTACCAGCCGCACGCGGTCAAACGTAAGCAATTGATCGGGCAGGGCCGTTTTCCAGTCCCCCTGCCGCGCTGCCATGCGGCAGGCACGCCGCAACTTGGTGTGGACTTTTCTACACAGGGTTCTATATCCTTCGGGACATCTATGAGGGGGACGCGCATGCATTGCGCCTGTGCTGTTGTGGGCCTGACGAAAGCGGTCTCGCGCTTTTCGTTCTTCATCTTTCGCGGTGCCGCCGACACCGTCCCTCCTCATTGCTGATCGTTCGTAAGTTTTTGTCTTGCGTTTCACGACTGATCCCGGTTCACAACTAGATAGAGAGTGCGGAGGAGAACTCTGTTTATGAAATTCAACCCAAACATTCGGTTTTCGCCGAAGGTGCTGTTCACCATCGTAGGTGGTGCAGTACTGATCAATCCGGCGTTTGCCCAGGACCAACAAGCTGCGGGTGAAGAACTCGAAGAAGTGGTGGTCACTGGTCTGCGCGGATCTCTGAAAGCCTCGATGGACACCAAGCGCGAAGCGATCGGTGTCGTCGACGCGATCAACGCCGAAGACATCGGCAAGTTCCCTGACACCAACCTGTCCGAAGCGCTCCAGCGTATCACCGGTATCTCGATCGACCGTCGCAACGGCGAAGGTTCGACCGTCACGGCACGCGGCTTCGGTGCCCAGTACAACATGGTGACCCTGAACGGTCGCCAGATGCCCACCGCCGATGCGTTCGGCGGCGGCGACTCCATCACCGGCGGCGCCGGCGGCAATTCGCGTTCGTTCAACTTCGCGAACCTCGCAGCCGAGGCGATCAACGCGGTCGAGGTGTACAAGACCGGCCGCGCCGACATCGCCACCGGCGGTATCGGTGCCTCGATCGACATCCGCACGGCCCGTCCGCTCGACAACGACGGCCTGGTGCTGAACCTCGGCGCCAAGGCGTTGAACGACACCACGAACCGCACCGGCAACGACATCACGCCGGAAGTGTCGGGCATCTTCAGCTACGCCACCGAAGACAAGATGTTCGGTATCGGCCTGTCGGCCAGCTACCAGAAGCGCGACTTCGGTTCGTCCACCTCGACGGTCAACGACTGGCACATCCAGGCGTGGGACTCGGCGAACATGGCGAACAACATTTCGGCCGCGCCGCTGTTCAAGGACGACGTCAACAATGATCACGATGACGTCGTCGAGCTGCGCATCGACAATGCGCCGGCCAACGGCCAGTTGTACGGCATCCCGAACGACATCCGCTATGCGTTCTCGGACACCGAGCGCGAGCGCACCAACGCGCAGTTGACGGTGCAGTTGGCCCCGATCGAGACGCTGACCCTGACCGCGGACGTGACGTACGCCGAGCAGGGCATCATCGAGGATCGCGGCGAGCAGACCATCTGG
>DASTHJ010000062.1:0-3613 GCA_035718265.1 Steroidobacteraceae bacterium
GGTGGTCTCGAGCTGGTCGAGCTTGCCCTGGCGGATCAGGTTGGAGACCGCCGGCGTGTTCACCAGGATCTCGAGCGCCGCCACGCGGCCGCTCTTGTCGGCCTTCTGCAGCAGCTGCTGCGAGACCACGCCGCGCAGCGACGTGCTCAACATGGTGCGCACGTGGGATTGTTTGTCCGCCGGGAACACGTTGACCATGCGGTCGACGGTCTGGGCCGCGCCGTTGGTGTGCAACGTGCCCATGACGAGGATACCCATCTCCGCCGCGGTCACGGCGATGCTGATGGTCTCGAAGTCGCGCAACTCGCCGACCAGCACGACGTCGGGGTCTTCGCGCAATCCCGATTGCAGGGCGGCTGCGAATCCCTTGGTGTGCACGCCCACTTCGCGCTGGCTGATCAGGCACTCCTTGCGCTTGTGCACGAACTCGATCGGGTCCTCGATCGTGAGGATGTGGCCCTTCACGCGCGAGTTGATGTCGTCGATCATGGCCGCGAGCGTGGTCGACTTGCCCGAGCCGGTCTTGCCGGTGACCAGGATCAGGCCGTTGTTCGCGCGGCACAGCTGGTGGATGGCCGGCGGCAGGTTGAGCTGCTGCAGCGTCAGCGCCTTCGACGGAATGGCGCGCATCACCGCGCCCATGCCGTTGAGGTGGCGCATCACGTTCACGCGGAAGCGGCCGTACTCGCCCATGTTGTAGGCGAAGTCGGCGCCGTCGTGCTCCTCGAAGCGCTGCACGGCCGTCTTCGGCATGATCTCGTAGAGCGTGTGCTGCACGAAATCCCGCTCGAGCTTCTCCGGACGCAGCGGCTGCAGGTCGCCGTACAGGCGGATGCGCGGCGGGTCGCCGGAGAGGAAATGCAGGTCCGAGCCCTTCCTGGCCAGGATTTCCTTCAGGTATTCGTCGATGACCGGCATGGTCTAACCACCCGCGGCCTGCGAGGCCGCGGGGCCGGTCACGTCGAGCTTCGGCATCAGCGTGGTGTCGGTCACGTAGCGCTGGAAGGGGCGACGGTCGCTGGCGTAGGTCACCGCGTCGTCGGGATCGATCTCCTTCTTCGCGAGCGAGTCGAGCAGCGCCTGGTCCATGAGCTGCATGCCGAGGTCGCGGCCCGTCATGATCTGGTTGGGGATCTGGTGTGTCTGGTCGGTCTGGATGAGCTTGGCGACCGCGCGCGTCATCACCAGCGTCTCGCAGATCGCCTTGCGGGCGCGCTGGTCGGCGGTCTTGACCAGGATCTGCGTGACCACCGCGAGCAGCGACTGCGACAGGAAGCTCTTGGTCTGCTCGCGCTCCTCGATGGGCAGCGCGTCGATGATGCGGTCGATGGTCTTGGCCGCGGAGGTGGTGTGCAGCGTCCCCAGCACCAGGTGTCCGGTCTCGGCCGCGGTCATGGCCATCGAGATGGTTTCGGCGTCACGCAATTCGCCGACCAGGATGACGTCCGGATCTTCGCGCATCGCGGCGCGCACGCCCTCGGCGAACGACGGGATGTGCGTGCCCAGCTCGCGCTGGATGACCTGGCTCTGCTTGCTGCGGTGGACGAACTCGATCGGGTCTTCCAGCGAGATGATGTTGAGGCGCCGCGTGGTGTTCAGGTGGTCGATCATCGCGGCCAGCGTCGTGGACTTGCCGGTGCCGGTGGCGCCGGTGACGAGCACCATGCCCTGGTGATAGTCGCAGAGCTTCTTGACGATCGGCGGCAGCGCCAGCCGGTCGATGCTCGGGATGTCGGTCGGAATGGCACGGAAGGTCGCGCCGATGCCGGTCTCCTTGCGATACACGTTCACGCGGAAGCGCCCGCCGTCGGCCGACACGTAGGAGAAGTCGAGGTCGTTGCCCTTGGCGAAGAACTCGTGCTGGTTCTTCGTGAAGATCTCGGTGAGGTAGCTCTCGAGCTCGGCGTCGCCGACGTCACGGAACTTGATGGGCATCAGGTCGCCGTTCATGCGCAGCATCGGCGGCACGCCCACCGCCAGGTGCACGTCGGAGCAACCTTGCTGCATACCAAGCTTCAGGAACGCGTCTATGCGTGCCACGCGCGACAATCCTCAGGACATGAACCGGGGCTCACCCAAGCATGCGACGGTGAGAAGGACGCCAAGTGTGACGCAGTGCGCGATTCAAGGCGAGCCGGAGGCCGGGGCCGCCCGCGCGCGGCGAATAGTGCGGAGTGTTGCTCAACCTGGTCTCGGGACGAGGTCCGTCCCCGTTTGCCAGGAAAGGGGGACTGTCCCCATTTCAGCGGAATTTTTCCAGCGCCGCGCGCAGCTCGCCCATGGTCTGGTAGCGCTTGTCCTTGTCGACCGACATGGCCTGCATGATGACCTCGGGCAGGCCCGCGGGCAGCGCGGGATTGATCTCGCGTGGCGGCCGCGCCTTGCCCTGGACGTGCTGGTACATCACCGACATGTGATCGCCGCGCGCGTACGGGGGGACGCCGGTCATGATCTCGTAGAGGATCACGCCGAGCGCATACACGTCGGCGCGCTGGTCGACCTTCTTGCCGAGGATCTGTTCGGGCGCCATGTACTTCGGCGAACCGATCACGTAACCGGTCTTGGTGAGCTGCGTATCGCCCTCGCGCTGCGCCGCCGCCACGCCGAAGTCCACGATCTTCAGCAGGCCCTCGTTGTTGATCAGCACGTTCGCCGGCTTCAGGTCGCGGTGCACGATGCCCACCTGGTGCGCGACTTCCATGCCGGTGCAGATGTCGATGCCGAAGCCGAGCGCGCGGCCGAGCGGCATGGGCTTCTCGCCGACCACCTCGCTGCCGAGCGTGTGCGAGGGAAAGTACTCCATCGAGATGGCGTAGTTGCCCTGGATGAACAGGAAGTCGTAGATGCGGATGACGTTCTGGTGCGTGATCTTGCGCGAGTAGCGCAGCTCATGCACGAAGCGCTTCATGATCTCTTCGTCTTCCGAGACGTTCGGGTTCAGGAACTTGAGGATCAGCCGCTCGTCGACCACGGTGTCTTCCATGAGCAGCACCGTGCCGAACGCGCCCTTGCCGATGCGTTCCACGTACTTGTAGCGGCCCTCGATGATGTCGCCGGGCTTGAGTGTCTGGATGTCGAGCTTCTGCGGGCCGGCCATCTGCTCGGCCTGCTTCACGGCGCGCTGCACTTCCTGTTCCGACATCAGCAGCGTGCGCGCGGGCTGAGCCGGCGACGGCGACGGCGCCGGCGGCGCCGGGCGCGGTGGCGGCACGGCGCGCGGGCTGGAGGCCTGCGTCGCACCTTCCGGGCGGGCCGAAGGCGCTGACGGACTGGTGAACGTGGGGCGATTCTGGGTCGACGACAGCCGGCTGCCGCTCACCGAGAAGCGGGAGTCGAGGTCCGAGAGCGCGCGCAATGCCGCCTGCGCCACGGTCTGCTCGGTATTGCCGGTCTGCGCCTGGATCTGCACGCGGATCGCCTCCAGACGCCGCTCGTCGGCGAGCTTCGCGAGCGACGCGATCGCCTCCAGGCGGATCTCCTTCTCGTCCCGCTGCAGCATGGGCAGCACGGCGTCGATGACCTTGTAGTCGCCGAGACGGCCGAGGGCGCGCACCACCACCGGCAGCGAACGCGGCGGCGTGTTGTCCAGCATCTCGAGCAGTCGCGGCACGGC
>DASTHJ010000063.1:0-11989 GCA_035718265.1 Steroidobacteraceae bacterium
TTCTGGATCTTGTAGCGCAGCGCGCGGTAACTCACGCCCAGTAGTTTGGCCGCGGCGGTCTTGTTGTACCGCGACTGCTCGAGCGCCTTGATGATGGCGTCACGCTCCAGGTGTTCCAGCTGGTCGCTGAGACCGCCGGAGGTGTTGGCGCGCGCGGCCTCGACCGCCGCCGTCATGGGTACGCCGCTCACCCGGGGCGCGGCTCGCAGCCGGACGTGTTCCGCTTCGATGGTGCCGCTGCCGCTCAGCGTGGCGGCGCGCTCCAGTACGTTCTCGAGTTCGCGTACGTTGCCGGGGTAGTCGTAGGTCTCGAGCGCCCGCCACGCCTGCGTGCTGAGCTGCAGGCCGTTGATACCCATGCGGCGTACGAGACGGTCCAGTATGGCCTCGGCCAGCGGCCGGATGTCCTCGCGCCGCTCGCGCAGCGGTGGCACGCGGATCTCGATCACGTTGATGCGGTAATAGAGGTCCTCGCGGAACTTCGCTTCCGCCACCAGGTCCGCCAGGTTCTTGTGCGTGGCGGACAGGATGCGCACGTCGATCGGCGTCTCGCGCTGCTCGCCGATGGGCCGCACCGACTTCTCCTGGATGACGCGCAGAAGCTTGACCTGCATGTGCAGCGGCAGGTCGGCCACCTCGTCGAGGAACAGCGTGCCGCCTTCGGCGGACTGGATGAGTCCGACCTTGTCGGATACCGCGCCCGTGAAGCTGCCGCGCTTGTGCCCGAAGAATTCGCTCTCCATGAGCTCCGAGGGAATGGCGCCGCAGTTGACCGGTACGAACGGTCCTTCGGCACGCGGCCCGGTGGAATGGATCATGCGCGCGACCAGCTCCTTGCCCGTGCCGGACTCGCCCGAGATGTGCACGGGTGCCTGGCTGCGGGCCACGCGCTGGATCAGCTCGCGCAGCCGCTCCATGGTCTGCGTGTTGCCGATCAGGTGCGTGCCCGTGCGCGTCGTGGCTTCCGCTTCGGCGGACTGCGAGAGCTTCAGGGCCGTCGACACGATGCGCCGCAGGACGCCGAGGTCGAGCGGCTTGGAGACGAAATCGAAGGCGCCCAGCTTCAGCGCGCGCACCGCCGATTCGACGTTGCCGTGCGCGGTGATCATGGCGCAGGGCACCGTCGGGCAGTTCACACCCATCCATTCGAGCAGGTCGAGGCCGTCGCCGTCCGGCAGCCGCATGTCGGTGAGACACAGATCGAAAGCCTGGCTCTTGAGCAGCTTCTTCGCGGTGGCGACGTCGCCCGCGGACTGCGTGGCGAGCTGCATGCGCGACAGGGTCAGCGTCACCAGCTCGACGAGGTCGGGCTCGTCGTCGACGACCAGTACGGTGGGATTGGACATGACGAAAGATTACCCGCGCCGCGCGCTCACGCCACCCAGCGTTCGGGATCGCGGAACACCAGACGGAACAGGCTGCCACCGCTGGTGCGCGGCTCGTACAGCAGAGTCGCGCCGTTGGTCTGCGCCAGTTCGCGCGACAGGAACAGGCCGAGCCCGGTGCCGCGCTCGTTGCCCGTGAAGAAGGGCTCGAAGATCCTCTCGCGATGCTGTGGCGCGATGCCGGGTCCCCGGTCGGCGATCTCGAGGAAAGGCCGCGCCGTGGATGCCAGCCGGCCGACACGCAACTCGATGGTGTCGCTGGCCGGGTCCCTGGAGCCGTACTTGACCGCGTTCTCGCACAGGTTCCAGACGATCTGGCGCAACTGCGACGGATCCACCTGCACTTCGACGTCGCCCAGCAACGCGGAGATGGCCAGTCTCCCGGGGGCGATCTGCATGGTTGCGCAGAATTCCTCGCGGAATCCTGCCAGCCAGCTGGCGAGCACCAGGCGCTCCGGCCGGGAGTTCTCGCGCCGCGCCATGGACATGACGTTCTCGATGATCTGCCGCACCCGGTCGCCGTTGGTGCGGATGATCTCCGTGAGACGCTTGTCCTCGTCGCTGAGCGACGCGGACTCGGCCAGCAATTGCGCCGCGTGGCTCATGGCGCCGACCGGATTGCGGATCTCGTGCGCGATGCTGGCCGAGAGCCGGCCGAGCCCGGCGAGCTTGGACTGCTGGATCTTGGAGGCGAGCAGCTCGGTGTCTTCGAGGAACACGATGACGGGCGAGGGTTCGTCGCCGCCCAGCGAGGCGAAGTGCGGCTGGATCACGTGCCCGCCATCGGCGGCCACGAAGGTGTGCGACGGGGCCGCCGGCGTCGCGCTGCGCTGCCGCCAGGTCTCCAGTAGATAGAGCAGCTGCGGCGATGCCTCGCCGAGCAGCGCGCCGGGAAATGCGCGCCCGTCGCCGAGCAGCACCGCGGCCGATTCGTTGATGAGACGGATGCGGTTCTCGTGGTCCACGACCACGATGCTCTCGCGCAGGTGCTGCAGGATGTACTGCGACAATTGGGCGAGGTTGGCCAGGTCGACCTCCTGGCGGCGCACCGTGGCCTCGGTACTGCGCAGGCGGTTCGCGATCGGCCAGGCGAGCAATGCCACCAGGAACACGATGCCGCCGAGGATGCCGGTGATGGTGAAGTCGGCCGGTTCGGCCATCCCGGACAAGTGGCTGAAGATCTGCTGCACGAGCAGCGCCAGCGTGGCCACCGCCGCGAGCAGGAACGCATCCCGGTTGTCGGCCAGCAGCGCCATCGCGCCCACCGGCACGACGAACAGGATGCCGAGGCCGCTGGCCACGCCGCCGCTCGAGAACATCAGCAGGCTGATCGCCACGGCGTCGACGAGGGCATGCACGACCGTGGTTGCCCTCAAGTTGGGCATCAGCCGGCGGCCGGCGACCACGATGGCGATGCCGGCGGCGAAATAGACGACGCAGGTCCAGAGGAACAGCTCGGGCCGGGCGGCGCCGAGCGTCGCCAGATTGCCGCCAAACGCGAACAGCGCGTACACCGACGGCGGAATCAGCAACCGATACAGGTTGACCAGGCCGATGACACGCCAGGCGAGGTCAGTCGGGGCGGGCAGGGCTGCGGCTAACGGCACGGCGCGACTCTAGCAGCAAGCCCGGCCATGTGGCGACGACCATGCGATTCTTGGAGAATACGCGCTCTTTTTTGCCAAGCCGCTCACGAGATGAACCTCCACGAATACCAGTCGAAAGAAGTTTTCCGCGAATTCGGAATTCCGGTCCCTGCCGGCAAGCCGGCGACCAGCGCCGAGCAGGCCGTCGAAGTCGCCCGCGAGCTGGGCGGCAAGCTGTGGGTGGTTAAGGCGCAGGTGCACGCCGGCGGTCGCGGCAAGGCCGGCGGCGTCAAGCTGGCGCGCGACCTCGACGCGGTGCGCGCGGCGACGGCGGACATGCTCGGGCAGCGGCTGGTCACGAAGCAGACCGGTCCGGAAGGCCTGCCCATCGAGACCGTGTACGTCGAGTCCGGCTCGGAAATCGAACGCGAGCTCTATCTCTCGCTGACGCTGAACCGCGAGCGCGGGCGCGTCGCGGTGATCGCCTCCGCCGCCGGCGGCATGGACATCGAGGAAGTGGCGGCGCACGAGCCGGAGAAGATCCTGCGTGCCGACATCAATCCAGCGGCCGGCCTGCAGCCTTACCAGTGCCGCAAGCTCGCCTTCGGCCTGGGGTTCAAGGGGCCGCAGATCGGCAAGTTCCAGTCGATCCTGATGGCGCTGTATCGCATCTACCTGGAGCGCGATGCGGCGCTGCTCGAGGTCAACCCGCTGATCGTGACCAGGGCGGGCGACCTCGTGGCACTCGACGCCAAGATCAACATCGACGCGAACGCGATGTTCCGCCAGAAGCAGATGGCGAAGCTGCGCGATCCGTCGCAGGAGGACCCGATCGAGCGCGAGGCCTCCGAGCACGACCTCAACTACGTCTCGCTCGATGGCGACATCGCCTGCATGGTAAACGGCGCCGGACTCGCCATGGCGACCATGGACCTGATCAAGCTGCACGGCGGCAATCCCGCGAACTTCCTCGACGTCGGTGGCGGCGCCACGGCCGAGCGTGTGACCGAGGCCTTCAAGCTGATCCTGTCAAACAGGAAGGTGCGCGCGATCCTCGTGAACATCTTCGGCGGCATCGTGCGCTGCGACCTGATCGCCGAGGGCGTGATGATCGCGGTCAGGCAGGTGGGCGTTTCCGTGCCGGTGGTGGTGCGGCTCGAGGGCACGAACGCCGATCAGGCGCGCGAGATGCTGGCGCACAGCGCGCTGGCCATCAAGCCCGCGACCGACCTGACCGACGCGGCCCGCCAGGTGGTCGCGCTCGCCGCCAATGGAAACGCAAAGGGTTAACAGAGCGACATGAGCATTCTCGTCAACAAGCACACCAAGGTGATCTGCCAGGGCTTCACGGGCCAGCAGGGCACGTTCCACAGCGAACAGAGCATCAAGTACGGCACGCGCATGGTCGGCGGCGTGACGCCCGGCCGCGGCGGTGAGAAGCACCTGAATCTTCCGGTGTTCGACACGGTGGCCGAGGCGGTCGACAGGACCGGCGCCACGGCCAGCGTGATCTACGTGCCGGCACCGTTCGCAGCCGACGCGATTCTCGAGGCGGCCGATGCCGGCATCGAGCTCGTGGTCTGTATTACCGAAGGCATTCCCGTGAACGACATGGTGCGCGTCAAGGCGACGCTCGCCGGCACGGGCACGCGGCTCATCGGGCCCAACTGTCCCGGCATCATCACGCCCGGCGAATGCAAGATCGGCATCATGCCCGGATTCATCCACGAGAAGGGCCGCGTCGGCATCGTGTCGCGCTCCGGCACGCTCACCTACGAGGCGGTGTTCCAGACCACCAACCAGGGTCTCGGCCAGAGCACCTGCGTCGGCATCGGCGGTGACCCGGTGCGCGGCATGAACTTCATCGACGTGCTCGAGCTGTTCGAACGCGATCCGCAGACCGAAGGCATCATCATGGTCGGCGAAATCGGTGGCACCGACGAAGAGGCGGCGGCCGATTTCATCAAGCACTACGTGACCAAGCCGGTCGTCGCCTACATCGCCGGCGTCACGGCGCCGCCCGGCAAGCGCATGGGCCACGCGGGCGCGGTCATCGCCGGTGGCAAGGGCACGGCCGCGGACAAGTACCGTGCGCTCGGCGCGGCCGGCGCGCGCACCGTGAAATCGCCCGCCGATCTCGGCAAGGCCATGGCGGAGGAACTGGCGAAGCGTCGCGCGCGGCCTGCGAAGAAGTCCGCGGGGCCGGCGGTGCTGATCATCGAGCAGCGAGGCTCGTCGAAGAAGCAGACGCCCCGAAAGAAAGCCACGCCGAAGAAGAAGCCGGCCCGGGCAAACAGCCGCAAGAAGACCAAGGTCGCGCGGCGCGCCAAGTGACGCGCCTCGGCTGCCGTGCCCACCCCTGACAAGTTGCGGATCGCGCTCGGGCAGCTCAACCTGCTCGTGGGCGACGTGGCCGGCAATGCGCGGCGCATCGCCGCGGCCGCGGAACGTGCCTGCGGTGAGTTGTCCAGCGACCTGCTGGTGTTGCCCGAGCTCACGCTGTCCGGCTATCCACCCGAGGACCTGCTGTTCCACCGCGGCTTTCGCATCGCGATCGAGAAGGGCATGGAAACCGTGCGCGCCGCCCGCGCGCGCTGCGGCGTGGTGGTGGGATTCCCCGAGTATGCCGGCTCGCAGATCTTCAACGCCGCGGCGCTGATCGAGGGCGGCGAGGTGCGCGCCACGCATCGCAAGAACTGCCTGCCCAACTACAAGGTGTTCGACGAGAAGCGCTACTTCAAGCAGGGCGCGCAGCCCACGGTGGTGGAATTCCGCGGCTTCCGCGTGGGGCTGCTGATCTGCGAAGACATCTGGGAACCCGAGCCGGCGCAGCTCGCGCGCTCGGCCGGTGCCGAGATGTTCGTGGTCCTCAATGCCTCGCCCTACGAGCTGCACAAGCAGGCCAATCGCCAGGACATCGTGCGGCGTTGCGTGCGCGAGCTGCGGCTGCCGGTGGTGTACGTCAACATGCTCGGCGGCCAGGACGAACTGGTGTTCGACGGCAATTCCTTCGTCATGGACGGTGACGGGGCCGTGGTCATGCGCGCGCCGCCTTTCGAGGAGGATCTGTACACCGTCGACTTCGAGCGCGTCGCCGGCGTGGTCCGACCGGTTCCCGCGGCCATTGCCCCCGAGCTGTCGGACGTCGAGAGCGTGTATCGCGCGCTGGTGCTGGGCGTGCGCGACTACGTCGGCAAGCACGGCTTTCCCGGCGTGGTCATGGGTCTCTCGGGCGGTATCGACTCCGCCTTGACGCTCGCCATCGCGGTGGACGCGCTGGGCAGGGACCGCGTCCACGCGGTGATGATGCCCTCGCCCTACACCTCGAAGATGAGCCTGGAGGAAGCGCGCGGCCAGGCGCAGTCCCTGGGCGTGAAGTACAGCGTGCTGCCGATCGACGACATGATGAAGGCCGCCGAGGCGACGCTCGCCGGCGAATTCGCCGGGCGCCCGGCGGATGCGACCGAGGAGAACATCCAGTCGCGCTGCCGCATGGTGCTGCTCATGGGCATCTCCAACAAGACCGGCAGGATGCTGCTGACCACCGGCAACAAGAGCGAGATGGCCGTGGGTTATGCGACGTTGTACGGCGACATGGCCGGCGGCTTCGCGCCGATCAAGGATTGCAGCAAACTACTGGTGTATCGCCTGGCGGAGTACCGCAATTCGGTGTCTGCCGCGATCCCGCCGCGCGTCATCGAGCGGCCGCCGTCGGCCGAATTGCGGCCGGATCAGAAGGACAGCGATTCGCTGCCGCCCTATGAAATCCTCGACCCTATCCTGGAGGCCTTCATCGAGGACGACCTGTCGGTGGACGAAATCTGCGCGCGCGGCTTCGAACGGCCGACGGTCGTGCGCGTGCTGGACCTCGTGAAACGCAACGAATACAAGCGGCGGCAGGCGCCGCCGGGGGTGCGTGTGTCGCGCCGTGCGTTCGGGCGCGACTGGCGGTATCCCATCACCTCCGGTTATCGACGCTAATTCTTGTTCGCCGTGGTGGACCCGTCCGATCCCCACGGCCAGTACCACTTCTTTTTCTTCGGCGCGATGCGCCGCTCGCCGGCCTCGCCCTCGTAGTTCGCGCGATACATGGTGCGCGTCTGCGCGGCGAGTTCCTTCAGGTCCATCTTGTCGTAGCAGAGGATCAGGATCTCGAGTGCGTCGCGCACGGCCGGCGCGCCGTCGAACTCCTCGATGGCCACCTTGGCGCGCTGCGCGGCCGCGACATACGCGCCGCGATCCACGTAGTAACGCGCGACCGCGATCTCGTAGTCTGCGAGGCGGTTGCGCAGGTACACCATGCGGCGGCGCGCATCGTGCGCGTACTCGCTGTTCGGGAACTGCTCGACCACGGTGCGGAACGCCGCGAAGGAGCGGCGCGCCTGCGTGGGCGGCCTCTGGTTCAGGTCCACGTGGAACCAGCGTTCCAGGAAATTGGGCAGACGTTCGAAATCCGTGAGGCCCTTCAGGTACCACGCGTAGTCGATGCGCGGGTGCGTGGGGTTCTCGCGGATGAAGGTATCGGCGGCGTCGATGGCCGATTCGGACTCTCCGGCCTTGTAGTAGCAGTAGATGACGTCGAGGCGCGACTGCCGCGTCTCGGCCGCAAACGGGTAGCGGGCCATGAGCGCTTCGTAGATGCGGATCGCCAGCGGATAGTCGCCGGCGAGCAGGGCGTGATGCGCACGCTCGTAGACCACCTGCGGATCGGTCATCGGACCGGCGGCGCCATCGCGGCTCTTGCAGCCGCTCAATCCGAGGCCCAGCACGGCCGGTATCAGGGACATAAAAAGGAGTGCCCGGGGGCCGGCGCTACGCAGTAATCGCATGGAAGGGATAGCCGTTTCTCGTGTTGCCGGTGTGTTTGGTTTGAAATGGTCGCCGGACGCGTGAAGTATAGCGGCCTCCAGTCCCCATTCGACCAGAACCCATCGGACCAGACGGGTGAGCCCCAAGTTCCAGACCCACCGCCTCGAATTGCCCCCCGAATTCGCCGGAAAACGGCTGGATCAGGCGCTGGCGCAACTGCTGCCGCAGTACTCGCGCACGCGCATCCAGCGGTGGATCGAAGAGGGTGCGGTGCGGATCAATGGCCTGGCGCCGCGCGCCCGCGACGTGGTCGTGGGTGGCGAAACCGCCTCGGTCGAGGCACGGCTCGAAGACGAAACCACGGTCGCCGCCGAGGCATTGCCGCTCGACATCGTCCACCAGGACGCCGCCATCATCGTCATTGACAAGCCGCCCGGCGTGGTGGTGCATCCGGGCGCCGGCAACCGCGAGCACACGCTGCAGAACGCCCTGCTGGCCCACGATCCGCAGCTGCGCCGTGTGCCGCGCGCCGGCCTCGTGCATCGCATCGACAAGGACACCAGCGGATTGTTAGTCGTCGCGCGCACGCTGGAAGCGCAGACCACGCTGGTCGCGGCGCTGGCCGCCCACGAAGTGGAGCGCGAGTACCTGGCGCTGTGCACCGGCGCGATGACCGGCGGCGGCACGGTCGACGAGCCCATCGGCAGGCATCGCACGCAGCGCACCAAGATGGCGGTGCGCAGTGATGGCCGCCGCGCCGTGACCCACTATCGCATCGAGAAGCGGTTCCGCGCGCACACGCTGGCGCGAGTGCGCCTGGAGACCGGGCGCACGCACCAGATCCGCGTGCATCTGGCGCACGCCGGTTATCCCATCGTCGGCGATCCGGTGTACGGGGGGCGGCGGCGCCTGCCCGCCGGGGCGACGCCCGCGCTGCGGGCGGCGCTCGAGGGCTTCCGCCGCCAGGCGCTGCACGCCGCGCGACTGAGCTTCGTGCATCCGAAGACCGGCAAGTCCGTCGCCTACGAGGCGCCGCTGCCGGCGGATTTCGCGGACTTGTTAGGCGTGCTGCAGCGCGACGTGGCCGCATGAGCCACCCGCCGGCGCTGCTCGAGATCCACTGGCCCCTGCCGCGCGGCGTGCGCGCGGCCTTCACCACGCGGCTGGGCGGCCACAGCCGGGCGCCGTGGGACTCGTTCAATCTTGCCGCGCACGTCGGCGACGACGCTTCGCACGTCGCGCTGAACCGCGCGCGGCTACGCGAGCTGCTCGAGCTGCGCAACGAGCCCGCGTGGCTCGAGCAGGTGCATGGCGCCACGGTCGCGAACGCCGACGTGCCATTCGCCGGTGGTCCGCCGGTGCAGGCGGATGCGGCGGTGGCGAGCCACCGCGACGTGGCCTGCGTGATCATGGTGGCCGATTGCCTGCCGGTGCTGTTCGCGAGCCGCGACGGCGCGCATGTCGGCGCCGCGCATGCCGGCTGGCGCGGACTGGCCGCCGGAGTGCTGGAGAACACCGTTGCCGCGCTGGGAGTGCCGGCGCACGAGCTCAGCGCGTGGCTGGGGCCGGCGATCCTGCAGCCGCATTTCGAGGTGGGTGCGGACGTGCGCGATGCCTTCCTGGCCTCGGACGCGGGCGCCACTGACTGCTTCGCTCCCAATCAGCGCGGGCGCTGGCAGGCCGACCTGGTCGGCCTCGCGCGCCGGCGGCTCGCGGCGATCGGCGTCCGCGACGTTCACGGCGGCAGCTGGTGCACGTTCGCCGACCCGGAACGATTCTTCTCGCACCGACGCGACGGCCGAGGCGGACGCATGGCTGCCCTGGTGTGGCGCCACGGATGACCGCCGGAGCTGCGTGCTAGCATCCGCGGGCTTGAACACCCTCGCCTGGATCATTCTCGTCACGCTGGCTTCCGGCGTGCTGTCGGTGCTGGCCGCCGGCCTGTTCCTCGCCCTGCCGGGCCGGCAACGCGAGGCGGTGCTGCCGCACCTGGTGAGTTTCGCGACCGGTGCCTTGTTAGGCGCGGCGCTGCTCGCGCTGATCCCGCATGCCGTGCTGGGCGCCGGCAGCGAACGCGTCCACGAGGTGGGCATCGCGCTGATCGCGGGCATCGCGCTGTTCTTCGTGCTGGAGAAATTCCTGCTCTGGCGCCATTGCCACGACGATCACTGCGATACGCACACGGTCGGCGGGCACCAGCACCATCACGAACACGGCCACGATCATGCGCAGGTGCACGACGATGCGCGCCGCCGTGCCAGCGGATCGCTGGTCCTGGTGGGCGACGCCCTGCACAACGTGCTCGACGGCGTGCTGATCGCGGCCGCCTTCCTCACGGACGTGCACCTGGGGCTGGTGACGGCGCTGGCCATCATGGCGCACGAGATTCCGCAGGAGGTCGGCAACTTCGCGGTGCTGTTGCATTCGGGCGTATCGCGCCGCCGGGCGCTGGCCCTGAACCTGCTGACCAGCCTGACGGCCGTCATCGGCGGGGTGGTGGGGTTCTTCGCGCTGGAGACCGCCTTCCGGATGTTGCCGTTCGCGCTGGCCGTGGCCGCCGCCAGCCTGCTGTACGTGGCCGTGGCGGACCTCATCCCCGGCCTGCACCGGCGCATCGACCCGCGCTCCAGCGTCACGCAGGTGCTGCTGATCAGCCTGGGCATCGCCGTCATCACCTTCGCCGAGCGCCACTTACATTAGGGGCTGGCGCCCCACGAAAGAGATCGGCGTCGAAGCGACGCCGTCCATGTAGGCCTACGGCGTCCTGCCTATTGAAACGGTTGGGTCGGGGCCTCAATTTGGGGGCCATATGCGAATGGACAAACTCACCAGCCGATTCCAGAGCGCCCTGGCCGACGCCCAGTCCCTGGCCGTCGGGCGCGATCACCAGTTCATGGAGCCGGCGCACGTATTCGCGGCGCTGCTCGACCAGCAGGACGGCACCACCCGTCCGCTGCTGGTGAAGGCCGGCGCCAACGTCGCCAAGCTGCGCAAGGACCTGGACCAGGCCATCGACAAGCTGCCCACCGTGCAGGGCACGCCGGGTGACGTCCATGTCTCGCAGGACTTGAACCGGTTGTTGAACGTCACCGACAAGCTGGCGCAGCAGCGCAAGGACGACTACATCCCGACCGAGCTGTTCGTGCTCGCCTCGTTCGAGGACAAGAACACGCTGGCGCGGCTACTCAAGGACGCCGGTGCGTCGAAGGCCGCCATCGAGAAGGCCATCGAGCAAATCCGCGGCGGCGAGGCCGTCAACGATCCGCAGGCCGAGGAGAAGCGCGGCGCGCTCGAGAAGTACACCATCGACCTGACGGCACGTGCCTCGGCCGGCAAGCTGGATCCGGTCATCGGCCGCGACGACGAGATCCGCCGCACCGTGCAAGTGCTCGCGCGTCGCACCAAGAACAACCCGGTGCTGATCGGCGAGCCCGGCGTCGGCAAGACCGCAATAGTCGAAGGCCTCGCGCAGCGCATCATCAACGGCGAAGTGCCGGAGATGCTCAAGAACAAGCGCATCCTGGCGCTCGACATGGGCGCGCTGATCGCCGGCGCCAAGTTCCGCGGCGAGTTCGAGGAGCGCCTGAAGGGCGTGCTCAACGATCTCGCCAAGCAGGAAGGCCAGATCATCCTGTTCATCGACGAGTTGCACACCATGGTGGGCGCGGGCAAGGCGGAAGGCGCGATGGATGCCGGCAACATGCTCAAGCCGGCGCTGGCGCGCGGCGAGCTGCATTGCGTGGGCGCGACCACGCTCGACGAATACCGCAAGTACATCGAGAAGGACGCCGCGCTCGAGCGCCGCTTCCAGAAGGTGCTGGTGGACGAGCCCAGCGTCGAGGACACCATCGCCATCCTGCGCGGACTGCAGGAGCGCTACGAGAAACACCACAACGTCGACATCACCGATCCGGCGATCGTCGCGGCCGCGACGCTCTCGCATCGCTACATCACCGACCGCCAGCTGCCCGACAAGGCCATCGACCTGATCGACGAAGCCGCGGCGCGCATCCGCATGGAGATGGATTCCAAGCCCGAAGCGCACGACCGGCTCGAGCGGCGCATCATCCAGCTCAAGATCGAGCAGGAGGCGCTGAAGAAGGAGCACGACCCGGCGACCAAGAAGCGCCTGGCGGACCTGCAGGAAACGCTGCGCGGGCTCGAGAAGGAATACGCCGATCTCGAGGAGATCTGGAAGAGCGAGAAGGC
>DASTHJ010000064.1:0-5364 GCA_035718265.1 Steroidobacteraceae bacterium
TTCATCCAGCGCATCGCGAAATTCATCGAGAGCAAGGGCCGCCGCGTGATCGGCTGGGACGAGATCCTCGAGGGCGGGATTCCGCCGGATGCGGCCATCATGTCGTGGCGCGGCATCGACGGCGCCATCGCCGCGGCCGGGGCAGGACACGACACCGTCCTTTCGCCGGCGCCGGACCTGTACTTCGATCACTGGCAGAGTCGCGGCGATCTCTCGCCGGGTCGCAGCGACACGCTGTCTCTCGAGATGGTCTACAAGTTCCAGCCGATGCCCGAGTCCATTCCGCCCGAGCAGCGCGCACACATCCTCGGCGTGCAGGCCAACCTGTGGACCGAGTTCATGCGCACCGAGGCGCGCGTCGACTACATGACTTTCCCGCGCATCGCGGCGCTGGCGGAGGTGAGCTGGTCGCCGGCCGGGCGCATCGACTGGACGGACTTCCAGCGGCGTCTGGATCCGCAGCTGCGCCGCTACGACCGCGCGGGCATCGTCTGGGCGCGCGAAGTGGAGCTGCAGCCGCAGCCACTGCATCGCCTGAGCCACGATCTCGAACAATGCGGCGATGGCTATCTGTTGTCGCTCGAGGACGACGCACCGGTCGAAGGCGAGCGCGGCGTGTTCCTGGTCAACATCACCAATCCTTGCTGGATGTGGCGCGACGTCGACCTGACGCAGGGGCGAACGCTCAAAGCCGCGGTCGGACAGATTCCCTTCAACTTCCAGATCGGCAAGGATGCGCAGAACATCCCGCTTCCGAAGCCCGCCACGGCGGACGGCGAGCTGGAGGTGCGCATCGACGGCTGCAGCGGCGCGCCGGCCGCCACCGCGTCGTTGTCGCCGGCCGTGGCGAATTTCGGGATCACGGCGCTGCCGCCGATCGATCTGCCCGCGATGCAGGGCAAGCACGACCTGTGCTTCATCTTCACGCGCCGCAAGCTCGATCCCATCTGGGTCATCGGCAGTCTCGAGTTGAGCGGGACGTAGCAGGTGTGCTGAAGATCCTGGCGCCGTTCTCCGGCTGGAGCAGTTCGCTCGCGGAAATTCCGGACGAAGTTTTCGCGCGCGCCATGCTGGGCGAGGGCGCCGCGCTCGATCCGACCAGCGGCGAGCTGCGGGCGCCCTGCGACGGCGAGGTCATCTCCGTGGCCGCCGCGCGCCACGCGGTCGCGCTGCGCGCGCCCGGCGGCGCGGAAATCCTCGTGCACGTGGGTGTCGACACGGTGACGCTGGGCGGCGAGGGCTTCGAGCCGCAGGTGCGCAAGGGCGATCGCGTGCACGCGGGCGACCTGCTGCTGCGCTTCGACCTCGACCTGCTGGCGCGCAAGGCGCGCAGCCTCGTCACGCCGGTCATTCTCACCAATGGCGAGCGCTTCAGGATTTCCGGTGCACGACTCGACCGGCGGCTCGCGAGCGGCGATCTGCTGTTCGAACTCGAGGCGCTGGATGCCGTCGCTGCCGCGCCGTCATCCGCAACCGCCGGCGGCGCGGTGGTCAGCGAGGCGCTCGTGGTCGCGCACGCGCACGGTCTGCACGCGCGGCCGGCGGCGCTGGTGGCGCGCGTCGCCAAGTCGTTGCCGTATGACCTCGAGGTCCGCGCCCGCGGCCGCGCCGCGAATCCGAAGAGCACGGTGGCCTTGATGTCGCTGGGCGTGCGCGGCGGCGACGAGATCGTGATCGCGGGATTCCAGCGCGAGGCCGCGGCGGGCATCGCCGAGATCGTGCGCGTGATCCGCGCACTGGATTCCGCGCCCGCCGCGCCCGGCGCGCCGGCCGAGGCAGCGGCATCGACGTCTCATGCGCGCCGATCTGCGGATCCCGCGCATCCCACCGGCATCATCGCCAGCCGCGGATTTGCCGTCGGGCCCGTGCACGCCTTCGAAGCCGACGAAATCGCCGTGACGGAGGCGGGCGCCGGCCCCGCCGCCGAGCGCCAGGCACTGGATCGCGCGCTGGTCGATGTCCGATCGCGCATCGAACGCCGCGCCGCGACGGCCACGGCGGCGGTGCGCGAAGTGATGGCCGCGCATCTCGAATTGCTGCAGGACCCCGAGCTGCTCGCCGGCGCATGCGCCGGCATCGATGCCGGCAAGAGCGCGGGCTTCGCCTGGCGCGCCAGCCTGCGTGCCAGTGCCGCGACGCTCGCGGCGACGGGCGATGCCCGACTCGCCGAACGCGCCGCCGATCTCGCGGACCTGGAGCGCCAGGTACTGCGGCAATTGACGGGCGGCGCCGAGCAGCGCACCGAGATTGCCGTCGGCAGCATCCTCGTGGCGCGCGATCTCACGCCCTCGCAGCTCATCGACGTCGATGCGGCGAAACTCGGCGGCATCGCGCTCATGGCCGGCGGACCAACCTCGCACGTTGCGATCCTCGCGGCCACGATGGGCGTGCCCATGCTGGTGAGCGTCGGGCCCGCGCTCGCCGGCCTGCCCACCGGCGCGGTGGTCGTGCTCGACGCCGAGTCCGGCGTCGTCGGCCTCGCGCCGGATGCCGAAGAGCTGGCGACGGCGCGGGCCCGCGTCGGCGCGGCGCGCGAACGGCGCGTGCACGAGCTCGAGGCCGCGCGCCAGCCGTGCCACATGGCGGGCGGCGAGCGCATCGAAGTGTTCGCCAACCTTGCCGGCACGCCGGCGGACACGCGGCTCGCCGTCGAGCAGGGCGCGGAGGGTTGCGGGCTGCTGCGCACCGAGTTCCTGTTCCTGGATCGCGCCACGGCGCCCGACGAGGCCGAGCAGCGCGCGAGCTACCAGCAGGTGGCCGGGCTGCTGGACGGCCGGCCGCTGGTGATCCGCACACTGGACATCGGCGGCGACAAGCCCATCGCCTATCTACCGCTGCCGCCGGAGGACAATCCGGCGCTCGGCCTGCGCGGTCTGCGCACCGGCCTGTGGCGGCCGGAGCTGCTGGACGTGCAGCTGCGCGCGTTGCTGGGCGTGACGCCGGCCGTGCGCATCCTGCTGCCCATGATCACCGACACCTCGGAGATCGCGATCGTGCGGGAGAGGCTCGCGGCGCTGGCGCGCGAGCATGGCGTGCCGGTGCCCATGCTGGGCGCAATGATCGAGACGCCGGCCGCTGCCGTGCTGGCGGACCAGATCGCGCGCGATGTCGATTTCCTGTCGATCGGTACCAACGATCTCGCGCAGTACGGCCTCGCGATGGACCGTGGCCACGCGGAGCTCGCGGCGCGCATCGATGGCGTGCACCCCGCGGTGCTGCGGCTCGTCGAAGCCACGACGCGCGGCGCGGCCGTGCACGCCCGGCCCGTCGCCGTGTGCGGCGGCCTCGCGTCGGATCCCGAAGCCGTGCCGCTGTTGCTGGGCCTGGGCGTCACGGAGCTTTCCGTGGTGCCGGGGCAGGTGCCGCGCGTGAAGGCCCTGGTGCGTTCGCTGCACCTCGAGGATTGCCGCAAGCTCGCGCGCCGCGCGCTGGCGCTGTCGACCGCCGCCGAGGTGCGCGAGCTGGTGAGGTCTACATGAAGCAGTTCATCGCCAGGCTCCAGCCCATGGGCCGCGCGCTCATGCTGCCCATCGCGGTGCTGCCGGTGGCCGCGCTGCTGCTGCGACTCGGCCAACCGGACCTGTTGAACGTGCCGGCCATCGCGGCCGCGGGCGATGCGATCTTCTCGCACCTGGGTCTGCTGTTCGCGATCGGCGTGGCGGTCGGACTGGCGAAGGAAAACCACGGCGCCGCGGGACTCGCCGCGGTCGTCGGCTACCTGGTCGCGACCCAGGCGGCGCGTGTGCTGATCGACGTACCGCCGGACGCCACCGCCGGCTTCACCGGCCGCGCCGCGGATCTCGCCGCGGGCGCGTTCCGCGATCGTGAGCTGTCGAAACTGTCCGTGCCGCTCGGCCTGCTGAGCGGCCTGTTCGCCGGATGGGCCTACAACCGCTTCAGTGATTTCCGGCTGCCGAGCTACCTGGCCTTCTTCGGCGGGCGCCGCTTCGTGCCGATCGTCTGTGGTCTGGTCGGACTGGGCCTGGGGCTGCTGTTCGGCGTCGCCTGGCCGGTGGTCGAACACGGCATGGACGTCGCCAGCCAGGCGGTGCTCGGTTCGGAGTCCTGGGGATTGTTTGCCTATGGCGTGCTGAACCGCGTGCTGATCGTCACCGGCCTGCACCACATCATCAACAACATCGCCTGGTTCCTGCTCGGGGATTTCAACGGCGTCACCGGCGACCTCAAGCGCTTCTTCGCCGGCGACCACAGCGCGGGCGCATTCATGTCGGGATTCTTCCCGGTCATGATGTTCGGATTGCCCGGCGCCTGCCTGGCCATGTATCGCACCGCCGCGCCGGCGAAGCGCAAGGCCGTCGGCGGCCTGTTGTTCTCGATGGCGCTGACCTCGTTCCTGACGGGCGTCACCGAGCCCATCGAATTCTCGTTCATGTTCCTGGCGCCGGTGCTGTACGCCGTGCACGCGGTGCTCACCGGCGTCGCCATGGTGCTGATGCACGCGCTCGACGTGCACCTCGGCTTCGGCTTCTCGGCCGGACTGTTCGACTATCTATTGAATTTCCCGCTGTCGACGCGCCCGCTGCTGCTGATCCCGGTGGGCCTGGCGTATTTCGGCCTGTACTTCGTGCTGTTCCGCTGGTTCATCCTGCGCTTCGACCTGAGGACCCTGGGCCGCGAGTCGGAGGACGCCGCGCCGCCGGCCGCGGAAGTCTCGGCCGGGGCCGGCGCCGGTGCGCCCGCCATGGCCTGGATCCAGGCGCTGGGCACCGCCGCGAACCTGCGCTCCGTCGAGGCCTGCACCACGCGCCTGCGGCTGGTGCTGGCCGACCCCGCCCGCATCGACGAGAAGGCGCTCGCCGCGCTCGGTTCGCGCGGCGTGCTCAAGTTGGCCCAGGGCGCCGTGCAGGTGGTCGTCGGTCCGGTCGCCGATCAGCTCGCATCGGAAATCCGCGCGGGTCTCAGGCAGGCAGCCGGGACCGCCGGGAATGCGCGGGCGCGCGCCGTCCAGGCGCTCGGAGGCCGAGGCAACATTGCCACGCTGCAGCTCGCCGCCAGCCGTCTGTGCGTCACCTTGCGGGATCCCGCCGCCGTCGATGAGCAGGCACTGGCCGAAGTCGTGCGCGCCTTGGCCCGTCCGGCGCCCGGCAGCATCCACCTGATCGTCGGGCCAGCCGCCGCCGAGTGGTTCGCCGAGCTGAAGCCTTCCTGAGACGGGCCGAATCTGGGGCAACATAGTGCCCCGAAGAGATCGGCAAATGCCCCAGGCGCGCGCCTGGTTGGCGGTCTGGCGAGTGGAAGGCGGGGTTTCCATGACCGCCGCGACGCGAAAAAGTCGTCCCGGTCACCCCAAGCCGCTTTAAAACGAATCGTCGCCTCACTAAACTCCCGCCCTCCTGCGCAGGT